>JAFQKJ010000083.1 GCA_017397005.1 Bacillota bacterium | reverse complement strand
TTCCCCGGAATAAGCATTTTAGACTTGATCTCTATCAAAGTCGCCGCCAGGACTAGAAATTCCGCTGAGATCTCAATATCCCGGCTTTCATACTCGTTAATGTACTCAAGATACTGCTCGGTTATCTCAGAGATCCTGATATCATATATGCTCATTTCTGAGGTTTCGATAAGATATACGAGAAGATCGAATGGACCTTCGAAGATCTCCAGTTTTACCTTGTAAGACATTTAGTTTCCTTCCGCAGCAT
Source organism: Bacillota bacterium (assembly GCA_017397005.1). Lineage (GTDB taxonomy): Bacteria > Bacillota > Clostridia > Peptostreptococcales > Anaerovoracaceae > RGIG1899. The sequence goes on along the minus strand of JAFQKJ010000083.1, from coordinate 3,575 downwards.
TTACTATAGCATCATATCTTGATAACACTAAATTTGAGTATCTGGATGATGTTTTACCTCTGTTTACCGCTGCTCCGCCCTGATTATAAGCTACCAGTGCTTTTTCAACGGTGCCAAAGGTTGCAATGTGTCTGCTGATGTATTCTGTTCCGAATTTGATATTCTTTTCAACATCAAGCAGGTCGGCTTTTGACAAGCCGTACGCTCTTCCTGTTGAGCCCATGATCTGCATCATGCCGATCGCGCCTCCGCTGGAAGTCACGTTTTTGAATGTGCTTTCAGTCTGGATCATTGCCATAACGAGCTTTTCATCTACTCCGTAAAGATCTGCGTACTTCTTGATCACAAAGACCAGATCAGTTGCTGATTCTAAGGTGTATGACGGATTGCAGCTCATAATGTATTCTGCAAGAGCCTTGTTGTAAGCAGATTCATCTTCATTAATCTCTACAGTGTTGTCTCTGCTCGCCAGTGTGCCGAGATAGAGACCAGTGTAATCATCATACATTTTTCCCCATTGAAGCGCCACATCGATGACTTTTTCAGTCAATGGAATATACACAACTCCATTATATTCCAGTATAGGCTTTCCCTGGGTGATTTCACTTGTCAGGACTGTGGTGTCATAACCACCGTTCCCGTTTGATTTGAGAATTTCCACAGTTTTTTCTGAAATAGCTGCAGACAGTGTGAGATTGCTGTCTTTTGCTTCAGTACTCTGGTAATTCACCTGGATCGGAGTAATCTCCTTTAAAACGATCGAATTAGGTTCTTCGCGTACTATTGACAGACCCAGAATATTGCAGTTTTCTTCTGCTAACGGTGCGTAGAAAGTTGATTCGTATTCAAAATACGGATAGTCTGTGCAATAGTTTACAACGTTTACCCCGTTGACTACTATTTCTCTGTTTAAGGTGTTTACTTGGATATTACTCCCTGCATAAGTTACTACAGCGGTTGATAAGAACATCATCAAAACGAGGAATACAGAAATGTACCTTCTCAATTTTGTGTTTCCACTCCTCTCTGTTATGGCTTGTGACTTACAAAGTATATCACAAACCGAAAAAAAGTACAGTAAAATTTTTCCATCTATCTGAAAACTGGCATAAAATGGAGATATTCGAGCATTTTCGGCGTTTTTTACCCCTTTGTTTTTTGCTGTTTCACAAAAAAAGCTTCAACTACATATGCCGTTCACAGACCTTTTGTGATACAATATGTATTGATATTTAAAGCAAATTTATATAAATATATTAGAAAAAGGTGAAAAAATGTTAAAAAAATCTGAAATTACGGCTCATATAGACCATACTTTACTCTCTCAGACCGCTGATATAGACCAAATAAAGGCAATTTGCGATGAGGCTGTGCACTTCGGAGCGGCCTCTGTGTGTATCCCTCCTGCTTATGTAAATGAGGCGGCTCAGTACCTGAAAGGTGCTGTTCCGGTCTGCACGGTCATCGGCTTCCCGAACGGATACAATACCACAGAGATCAAATGTGCAGAGGCTAAACAGGCCATAGATGAGGGTGCGGAGGAGATAGATATGGTCATAAATGTGGCTTTTCTCAAAGACGGAAGATATGACTATGTGGAAGATGAAATAAGACGAGTAAAAGAAGTCTGCGGAGAAAAGATCCTTAAAGTTATAGTTGAGACCTGTTTCCTGACCGAAGAGGAAAAGATCTTTATGTGCAAGTCGGTAGCCTCCGCCGGAGCCGAATACATCAAGACCTCTACAGGATTCGGTACGGGAAACGCCACCTTCGAAGACGTAGCGCTGTTTTCCCGCTGCCTTGATGGAACAAAAGTGAAGATCAAGGCCTCCGGCGGCATCAAAACCTTTGAAGACGCAGCTAAATTCCTTGAACTCGGAGCAGACAGACTTGGTTCAAGTTCACTTATTAAGAGTCTTATATAAAACAAAAGCAGGCAATGATATTTCATTGTCTGCTTTTTCCTTACTTCAACTGTTCTTCTGTTAAAACTCAATTTTGCTTTTTAAATTTCACAGTGATTATCGTACCTTCACCTTCAACACTGTCCAGAGAAATATCTGCATCATGATATGCCGCGCCGTGCTTTACGATAGCAAGGCCCAATCCAGACCCCTCAATGTTCTTTGAATGGCTTTTATCTATTCGATAAAATCTTTCAAAAACCCGATCCTGATATGCAAAAGGGATCCCTATGCCGGTGTCTTTTACGGTTATCAAAGAATTACTGCCTTTAGTTTCAGTCAGTATTTCCACATGACCGCCTTCTTTATTATATTTTATTGCATTATCACACAAATTATATATCATTTCATCGATGATCTTTCCGCTTCCCTCAACAAATGTGCTCTCACCTTTGATATCAAATGAAACAGATTTTTTTGCCGCTACCGCTTCAAGTCTGCCAACGATCTCCTTAGACAACGCGTAAAGATCCACTGTTTCTTTTTCATATACCCCTTGGGCTTCATCCATAGCAGAGATCTTCATAATATCATTTACCAAAGATATAAGCCTCTGCGCTTCTTCATATATTGACGAAGAAAAATCTTTAACAACTTCATCAGGATACCCACCGTTTTTCATAAGTTCAGCAAAGCCGGATATAGAAGTCAGCGGCGTTCTGAGTTCATGAGATACATTGGATGTGAATTCTCTTCTAAGCTGTTCATTTCTTACTCTCTCCGTAACATCTATGATAATGATCACTGCACCTATGATATTATCTCCCTGAAAAACAGGGTCTCCAATAATATTAAATACTCGTTCTTCGCTGTTTATATATACTTCCGCTTTATTTCCCTTCAACGCAGACTCTACCGCTTCCCTAAATCCTTTCGTCCTGTTAAATGCCAGAACGCTTCTGCTGCTGATGCCGTTTATATCTATCAGCTTTGTGACCGCATTGTTGTATGAAAGAACACTTGCATTTCTATCTATTATCAACAGCCCTTCATCCATATTTTTTGTTATCAGATCGAATTCCGCCTGTTTCTGCTTTGCTTCTTTTATCTGTTCACTGATCGTTTTTTTCTGCAAAGAGATCTTTCTCAGAAGCGGCGTAAGCTCCTCATAAGTTTCATTTTTTTCCGGATACTCTAAATTCAGTTCATTTATAGGTTTTACTATAGCTCCTGATACTTTACGGGATATTATTATAGAAGCCGCCAGCGCGATCATGATAATAAAAAGCATTGGAATTATAAGTTCTAACGCCAAAGCAATAACTGACTCACGAGTGGTCGATACTCTTAAAACATCTCCATTTTCCAGTTTTACTGCATAATACAGCGTTTTCTCCATCAGTGTATCAGAATACCTCGATGTAGATGCTTCACCTTTTATCATTGCTTCTATTATTTCTTCTCTGTCTGAATGATTATCAAGCGAAGAAGTATCTGCAGCAGTATCTGCAATGACATTTCCGTCAGAAGCTATTAAAGTTATCCTTCTTTCATCTCCGTTAAAGTTATCTATGTATCCTGCGCCTTCGTTTTTAATCGCATGAGATATATATTTCGCTTCGCTTTCAAGTTCCGTAAAGATCTGATCTTCAAACGTATTTAAAAGTACAG
>JAFQKJ010000082.1 GCA_017397005.1 Bacillota bacterium | reverse complement strand
GGTCCAAGCCCAACAGGTTTTATCCACTTAGGTAATCTCTACGGTGCATTTGTAGATGAAAGACTGGCCCATCAGAGCGGCGGTACTTTCTTCCTAAGAATAGACGATACAGACGACAAGAGACGTGTTGACGGCGCGGTAGAATGTATCATTACATCTCTCAAATTCTTCGGCGTTTCCTTCGATGAAGGAGCAGGACTTGTAGAAGATACAGGAAACTACGGCCCATATTACCAGAGCAATAGAGCAGAGATCTATCAGACTTATGCAAAACAGATGGTTCAGAAAGGCCAGGCTTATCCTTGCTTCCTTAAAGAAGATGAAATAGCTGCCATCAGAGCAGAACAGGAAGGTGCAAAACTCACTCCGGGAATTTACGGTCAATGGGCAAAACACAGAGATCTTACATTAGAAGAGATCGAATCACGAATCAATGCCGGAGAGGAATTCGTAGTAAGACTTAAATCTCAAGGCACTGACGGCTCAGAAAAAACATTTACTGTAAATGATGCTATAAGAGGCGAACTCACAATGCCTGAAAACTTCCAGGATACAGTTATCCTTAAGTCAAACGGCATCCCGACATACCACTTTGCTCACGTTGTAGACGATTATCTCATGAGAACAACACATGTTGTTAGAGGCGAAGAATGGCTTCCTTCCCTTCCTATCCATGTTGAACTTTTCAACACACTGGGTCTTGAAATGCCTATCTACTGCCACACAGCACAGCTCATGAAGATCGACGAAGAAACAGGCGTAAAAAGAAAGCTTTCAAAGAGAAAGGACCCTGAACTCTCTCTCGACTACTACAGAGAAAAAGGATATCATCCTGAAGCTGTAAGAGAATACCTCCTCACAGTTCTCAACTCAAACTTCGAAGAATGGAGGATCGCAAATCCTGAAGCATCTATCGAAGAATTTGAATTCACAACAGAAAAAATGAGCAACTCAGGAGCTCTCTTCGATGTAAATAAGCTTAATGACGTAAGTAAGGACGTACTTTTAAGAATACAGGCTGATGAACTGGCTAAATTCATGATCGACTGGGCGAAAGAATTCAAACCTGAACTCACATCACTAATCAATGCAGATCCTGCATATCTTGCTTCTATCCTCGATATCGGCAGATCCGGTGCAAAGCCAAGAAAAGACCTTATGTATGCTGAACAGATGTTTGAATTCATCAGCTTCTTCTTTGACGATCAGTTCAAGTATGAAGACGAAGTTCCTGAAAATGTTCCTGCAGAAGATCATGCGGACATCATAAGCTCATATTTAGCTACTTACGACCACAGTGATTCACAGGAAGACTGGTTCGCAAAGGTAAGAGATATGGGTTCTGAAAAAGGATATGCAGCAAAACCTAAGGATTTCAAAAAGAATCCGGATCAGTATAAAGGACATGTAGGTCACGTAAGCACAGTTATCCGTATCGCACTTACAGGAAGAGCTAACTCACCTGACATTTGGGAAATCCAGCAGATCCTAGGAGAAGATAAAGTTAAAGAAAGAATGAATGCGTTTATAAACAGATAAGACTATCCCTCGGTGCAAACCGAGGGATCTTCATTCAATAAAAAATGGCGGGTATCACCCGCCATGATTTTTTAGATATGTTCTTATTTCTTATAGAAACCGTAGATAGCTTCACAAATCTTATCG
>JAFQKJ010000081.1 GCA_017397005.1 Bacillota bacterium | reverse complement strand
TAATGCAAACAATTCTCCCTTACCAAAAGTCGGCACACCGGTGCCGCCGCAGCATACCAGATACATGCCAATCAGTACGATCACAAGTATCACATAAAACTTTATACCGGGTCTTCTCTTCATAAAAATTATAGAAAACAGTACCGTAAAGATCACCGGCGTTCCCATAAGAAAACCGGCTATAGTGACCATTGTCTCTCCGACGGAAAGATTTCCGAAAATATATGAACCCCCCATGAACAATCCCACAAGTGCACATTTTTTTATCTTTTCCGCTTCAAGATCTTTTACTATATGTTTGTGAAACACCGCCGCAAAGAACAATGCTCCCAAAGCAAATCTCAATGCCATATAGCATAACGGCGACATAGAAAGATAAATAAATCTTGTAATGGGATAGCCCATTCCCCATATCATACACTGCAGTATAACAAACAGTTTGTATTTCGCAGTTTTGCTGTTCTCTCCTATTATTTCCACTTATTTTTTCACTCCAAATACCGATTTATATATCGTATCTTTAACTTTATAAAAACCTTCTTCACTGACAGCTTCAGGATAAGACATGATTTTAAGTTCAACCTCTTCCCGGCCTTCCTCTAAAGGCAGCTGAACATAGTGATATTCATTTAAAAAAAAGCCGTTTCTTTCATAAAACCCAATGCGTCTCTTGGCATCTTTGTTTTCAGGAGGCTCTACTTCCAGCACCACAGGCTTTCCGCTGATTTCCAACAGTTCTGACAGCATAGCTTTTCCTCTGCCTGAGTTTCTGTGAACTTCGTCCACTGCAAAATGTTCTATATATGAAAATTCTTCAAACTCCCATACAGCAATAAATCCGCTGATCTTATCTCCGGTTTTCTCGCCATAAATACAGTATTCCTTTTTTTCAAACAGCGCTTCCTGCGCTTCGTAAGATCTTCTTTCATCCTTAGGAAAACTTTTCTCCATAATAGCATAGACTTCAGCAAAGTTTTCACGGTCGATTTTCTTTAACATTTCCGCTTTCTTTAACATTTCCGCTCCTGTTTTTTTGTAATTAATGAACGCCATTCATTCTAACACTTTTTAAAAGATAAGTATAGCCAAAAAACGCTGTTTTCAGTGTTTTTTAACGTTTTACGCGCAGAAACCTCTGTGTTCTGAGTTGACATATGTCATAAAAAAGAGTAGTATTTAACTGTTAAAAAGGCTTTTTGATGAATAGGAGATGATTATTTTGAGTGAAAACTGTAACCATAACTGCTCTTCCTGCGGAGAAAGCTGTGATGAAAGAACAGCTCAAATGGATATGAGGGCGCAATTAAACGAAATGTCTCACGTAAAAAACGTTATTGCTGTTGTCAGCGGCAAAGGCGGCGTGGGAAAAACAATGGTAACTTCCATGCTTTCTGTTCTTATGAACAGAGAGGGATATAAAACAGCTGTACTTGATGCCGACATCACAGGTCCCTCTATCCCGAAAGCTTTCGGGCTCAAAGAAAGAGCTATGGGCGACAAAAAATACATATACCCTGTAAAAACAAAATCCGGTATATCAGTTATGTCCCTAAATCTTCTTCTGGAAAACGAAACTGACCCTGTCGTATGGAGAGGCCCTATCATTGCAGACATGGTAAAACAATTCTGGACAGATGTGGTTTGGGACGAAATAGACTATATGTTTATAGACATGCCTCCGGGAACAGGAGATATCCCTCTCACCGTTTATCAGTCTCTTCCTATAGACGGGATAGTAGTAGTAGCTTCTCCTCAGGAACTGGTAGGAATGGTAGTTGAAAAAGCCATCAATATGGCTAATATGATGAAGATCCCTGTGCTGGGTCTTGTAGAAAATATGAGTTATTTTGAGTGCCCTGACTGCGGCGGAAGACACAGCATCTTCGGAGAAAGTCATATCGATGAGATCGCAGAAAAATACGGAATAGATACCGTTTGCAAGCTCCCTATCAATCCAAAACTTGCTTCCGCTACGGATGCCGGCCTTATTGAACTTATGGAAGAAGAAAGATTATATGATATAGTTGAAGTTCTTGAAGATATGGGAAAAGATTTCTTAAGGATCGCTGTAACTTATGATAACGGAGAAGTTTTCCAGCATTTCGGTCATACCCAGCAGTTTAAGCTTTACGATATCGAAAATGGGGAACTGACAGACACATATATCGTCGATACAAACGGCTCAGGTCATGGCGCATTGGCAGAATTCCTTATCACATATCAGGTAGATGCCCTGATATGCGGCGGAATAGGCGGCGGCGCCCGCGAAGCTTTAGGCTCCGTAGGTATAGAGATCTTCAGCGGAGCTTCCGGCGATGCAGATGCGGCAGGTATCGCTCTGCT
>JAFQKJ010000080.1 GCA_017397005.1 Bacillota bacterium | reverse complement strand
TCGGCATAGCACCTTCCTTTACTGCCTGCATCTTTCTTATCTCATCCACAACACAGAAGCATTTATCAGGTATAGCCACCTCTCTAGCCTCTGCGTTCTTTTTAAGATGATCGCTGACAACGTATCTGCGCGTTCCCCATTTGCCGTCTTCATAGGTATCATCCACACAAAACGACTTGCTGATCATAACAGAACCTCGTCCCCTGTCAAAGTCTTCATAATTGAGAGCCAGCATCTCTCCTATCCTGATACCCGAATAAATGAGTATAGGGATACCTAGAAACGTCTCATCATTTGTTTCATGAGCGAGCGTCCACGACATCTCTATGATATCTTCAAGTTCATCAGCATAGAAGATCTGTGTGTCTGCCGGTTTTTTTACTACGCTCCTGAACCGCCTTGAATCAAATCTGATTCCTGAGAACGGGTTAAAAGATATTATCTCCTTATCGACCAGCATGTCATACATCTGCTTGAGGATCACTGTGATATTACCGAAGCTCCTTCTGGTGAGATCATACTTATCAACCAGCGAGTATCCCCACTCCTTGATATCAAACCTAGTGAGCTTCGTCAGGGGTGTAGTCATTATCTTCTGAGACAATGGCTCATTTACATAATATCTCCTGTAATCCGTATCGATCCTGTGGACAGTGTTCATCCTGTTCGTCTGAACGAACTTATACTTAAGCCACTCATCATATAAATCAGGAACCGTTTTTTCGGAGTATGGTTCATACATATCCCTGTAGAAACGATACAGATAATCGATCAGATCCTCTTCTCTTGTCCTGGCAAACCTTTTTCTACCACTTCCATTCTTTTTCGGTAAATAAGTAAACCATCTGCCCTCACAGTGGTTTATAGCGTATTTGTGGTGCTTCTTGATATAATCTCTTTTTCTCATATCATCAGCCTTGAGGGCTTCGCTTTCACTTATTATACCCTCTTTTATTATCAAATCAAGAAGCTCATCTTTATCCTCCAAGTTTGCAGCAATGCGCAAGCTGCTGCTCTGCTCCTCCGGTATGCCTTTGTTATTCATACTGTATATGCGAAAAAACCGGGCATCTGTTACGCTTTCCACTAACCATTTCCTTACCTTGCTCATGACTCCGTCAGGAGTCAACTTATGGCAGGAATGGAGCAGATATTCGGCCTTTTGTTACTTTTTCCAAAAGTAACGCAAAAGCACTTTCGACGTGACCATCAAAAGTGCTTTGCGACCTGCGGTGCTTCAATTTGTGTCAGCAACCTGAAAAAAATAATGTATTATTTCCAGGCTAAGCTGACTTTTCTCTTGTTTTTTACGCAATCCGTAAGATAGAGGTTAATCAGCATCTGATAAGGAATGCCGGATTGCTCAGCCTGTTCCTTGAAGTACGCTACAGTTTCATTGTTTATATTTATGGTAATTTGCTTCGTAAGCTTTTTAGCATACGGGTTCTTTTTAGCATTTGCGAAAGCGTATTCCCCTCTCATAATCGTTTACCTTATTACTAATGACAATAATTTTATTTATTGTGTGTGCTCATCGGCACAACAGCTAAAGTCTTCCCCAATGGAGCTAATATCTTAAGCAAAGTGGAAATCTGGGGCGATATATTACCTTTCTCTATGCGGGCGATAACAGGCTGCTTCACACCGCTCAATGTTTCCAGCTCTCTCTGTGATAATCCTTGATCAACTCTGGCTTTTATAAGTTCTCCAATTATTGCAACCTTCAACTGACTCTCAGCGAGTTCTTCAGGAGTGAATAACGCTTCTCGCACTTCATCCCAGCTCTGTCCTAAAGCACTATTCTTTTTCATCTGTAATACCCCTTTCTTTTAAGTCTTCTATTTCACGTTTCGCCTTGTCTATTTCTCTCTTAGGTGTTTTTTGCGTTTTCTTCATAAACTGGTGAAGCAATACATAACTGCCTTCATGCCATGCAACAAAAAAGATCCTATCTCTTAGCGGTCTCAACTCCCATAAATCACCTTCCAAGTGTTTAACAAATGGCTCTCCGATCAGAACACCATATTGCTTTAGTGAATCGATATACGTAAGGATCTTATTCGCCTTAATACGGCTGTCTTTGTCGTTTTTATTCAGAAGACTTTCCAGGTAATCTCGTACTGGCTGTTTCCCGTTTTTATCACGATAAAAGAATATATCATGCATTGTCTTATCCCCTCATTAATATGATAACTTTTAAGTTATCATATGTCAATACTGTTTGTGCGACATAAACTCATTCCTTCAGCTCCAATTCTCCACTTAGTATCGGCTTTCATTAGATTCATTTTTTATTGGTCCCTCCTTCAAAAATTGTTAAAAACACAGGAACCCCATTTGTTAGTTTTGTCTCGCACTGTGCGCGAACAGGGGGTTAGCGAAGCCCTCTGTTTCCCTTTCTTATCGTATTTTTTGTTACTCCCCCCGCTTCGAATCCCTCCTTCTCCGCCATATAAAAAAGCCGCGTTAGATGCGGCTTTTTTAATACACTTTTTATCACTTTACAAACGGAGCTCTGTATTCCTCATTTATCTCCCGGATCTCCTTTAAGCCGTCAATATACGGCTGGTATATATCCTCGGGTCTGCCTCCGCCGAGATTGTCGCAACCGGAGCAGAATTCGCATTCCGAACCGCAGGAGCTCCACAGCGACTTGCGTATG
>JAFQKJ010000010.1 GCA_017397005.1 Bacillota bacterium | reverse complement strand
CCTTCCGCCGAATAAAGATGTGATGTCTTTAAATAATTTTCCGCTGAGGTCGATACCGATCTTCTTTGTAACTCTGTTGATCTTGATAGCCTTTTTAAGCGTATCCTCCTTGCCCTTCTTTCTAACTGTAGTCCAGATTTTCTTGTAGAGCATTTCAAAAATTGCAGGAACACCCAGGAAGAATGTTGGTCTGATTTCTGAAAGGTTATTAACTATATGCTTGAGCCCTTCGCAATGAGCAACAGACGCACCTTTGTACAGAGGCATAAGGAAGCCGCAGGTACATTCATAAGTATGATGCAGAGGAAGCACTGAGAAGAATATATCATCCGGTGTTACCTTAAGCACTGTAGGTGCAATCATAAGGTCTTCACAAATGTTTCTATGTGAAAGCATAACGCCCTTTGAGATTCCTGTTGTTCCTGATGTGAACAGTAAAACCTGCATTACACTGTTGTCGATTTCAGCTTCTGTAAATGATGTATCTCCTTCTTCCAAAAGCTTTTCGCCTTTTTTAACAGTAGCTGCAAATGATTTAACATCCTCTTCATCTTCAGCCTGTTCAAATGAAATCAAAAGTTCAAGCGGTGTATCTCCAGACTTCATCATTTCAACAAAATCTTTCCTATGTTTGTCAGCCATAAGTACGCAGCTTACTTCCCCTTCAATTACCAGCTGTTTCAATTCTGCTGCAGAAAGTTCTTTATCAAGAGGCACTACTACACCTGTTCCGCATACCGCAGCAAGGTATGAAATAGCCCATTGATAGCTGTTTGCACCGATAACGCCGATCCTTTTACCCTTCTGTCCCATAGCTATAAGAGCTGTACCAAGGCTGTTTACATCTTCCAGCATTTCTTTGTATGTCACAGGTTCAAACGGCTTTTTCTTTTCTTTTCTTACCCAAAACGCAGGTCTGTCTGCGTATTTTGCACATGAAGTTTCGATCATGTGTTTGATATCTGTGATAGGTCTTGAATCTCTGTATTTTACATTAGGATCTTTACTGTTTTTTATGGCTGCCACTGTCTGAAGAGCTACTGCCATTTCCTTTTCTTTCATTTCAATATATTCTTTTCTCTGCATTATTTTTCCCTCACCTTAAATAATATGGTATCTATTATATCTTACATTCGAAAACCCAGTTGTCAACTCGTTTGACCCAGATTTTTTCCAAAAAAGTAAACATTGATAACCTTTGCGGCCCACTTTTGATATTTCTTTATATTTTCTTTATATGATTGAGATTTTACACTACTTAATGTTATAATCCAATCAACAAGTACCACATATATGAACCTGTTTTTTATGAAAGGAGCCTTGCTATGAAAGATTTCAGCAACAGACCTTACTGGAACGATCCTTCCGCCGCTCACAGAAGAGTAATGTACAAGGCTGTGGGCTTCCGCGACAAAGACATAAGACAAAAGCCCCATATAGGAGTGGCAAATGCCTTTTCTGAAGCTTCACCGGGAACAGCTCATTTAAGAACATTGGCACAGCATGTAAAAGAAGGCGTCTGGGCCGGCGGAGGAATGCCTCTTGAATTCGGTATCCCATCCACCTGTGCGAATCTCAGCAACGGCGCCGAAGAAATAAAATACGATCTAATACTTCGAGACTGGGTGGCTGGCTCAGTCGAGCTCATCTCCACTATTCAGCAATTTGATGCATTAGTTATACTTGCATCATGTGATAATGTAATTGCCGGAGCCTATCTGGCAGCCATGAGACTGAACATACCTACTATAATAGTTCCGGGAGGTTCAATGGCCACCGGCTACTGCAACGGAAAAAAAGTTGTTGCAGCAGACATGGATGTGGCTGTCCTCTCAGGCAATTCGGAAGAGGCAGCCAAACTTGAGGAACTGGTATGCCCGTCAGTAGGCGCCTGCCCTTCCATGGGAACAGCAAACACTATGCAGCTTTTAGGAGAAGTTCTTAATCTTGTCCTCCCGGGAGCGGCTTCCATACCTGCCATTGATGCGCAGCTCACAAAAAAAGCTCACGAAGCAGGAGAATACATCGTAGAGCTTGCAAAAAAAGATATCAAACCTTCCGACCTTATTACAAAGGAAACTCTTCTCAACACTATAATGGTGGATATGGCTCTGGCCGGTTCCACAAATGCAGTGCTTCACATCCTCGCCTACGCTATCGAAATGGGACTGGATGTAACTATGGATGATTTCAACAAATACTCTGAAGATATAAAATGTATATGCGGAGTTATGCCAAGCGGACCTTATACCGTAACAGACCTTTATCAGGCCGGCGGTGCTCATATGGTAATGAAAGCCCTTGAAAGCAAGCTTTATCTGGATGCCCCTGCTCTTGCCGGCGGCACTGTGGGAGACGTTCTTTCCAAGATAGACGGCAGCGTTCTTAAAGAACGAGGTGTCGTAAGAGAACTGTCTGATCCGATCCTCGACAAGCCGGGTCTTAAAGTTCTTAAAGGCAATCTCTCAACAGGAGGCGCTATAGTAAGGCCAACAGGAGTTCCCGACTCCATGATGACCTTTAGAGGCACCGCAAAAGTCTTCGATCATGAAGTCCTTGCATATGAAGCCCTTGAAGCCGGAAAGATACTCCCGGGAGATGTTATCGTTGTTCGCTATGAAGGCTGTAAAGGAGCTCCGGGTATGAAAGAAGTAATGCTGATAACAGACGCTCTTGTTGCCAAAGGATATACGGACAAAGTTGCTCTCATAACCGATGCAAGATTCTCAGGCTTTAATCATGGAGCCATCATAGGTCATATTTCTCCTGAAGCCTACGAGGGAGGATCTATCGCTCTTGTAGAAGATGGAGACATAATAAATATCGATATATACAAAGGTATCCTCGAACTGGAAGTTTCCGATGAAGAGTTGGCAAAACGCAGAAACACCTGGGTTTGTCCTCCACCTAAATCAGTAAAAGGAGCACCTTTCATTTATGCCGCAAACTGCAGACCTGCCCATGAAGGAGGAGCAATGCAGCCTTAAATCATTTTTATACGAACACAAAAACAGCGTGGATCCTATCCACGCTGTTTCTATTTCAAAATCTAGATTCCCAGCATATCGTAATACTTTCTGACATGGTCACAGGAGGCTTTAAACAGCTGCTTCTCTGCTTCCGTCATTTCCAGTTCTACTATCTCTTTTGCGCCTGTTCTGTTAAGTATTACCGGAACACCGATAAATACGTCTTCTTCTCCCAAATGTCCCGAAAGAAGAGCGGAAACAGGAATTATTTTATTTTCATTCTGAAGTATGGCTTTGATTATGCCCACTGCAGATGTAGCTATACCATAAGAGGTATTTCCCTTTCTGTTGAATATCTCCCATCCTGCCTGCATAGTCTTTTTAAGAAGCTTATCGAGATCTTCTTCCGTTATCCTCCACGGATTGTCACGAATGATGCTGTATATATCCTTGCCTCCTACTCTCACGCAGCTCCATGGGATCATTTCAGAATCTCCGTGCTCTCCCAGTACATATGCATTTATACTTCTCGGGTCAACATCTATGAGCTCTCCGATAAAACATTTCAGCCTTGCACTGTCAAGAGATGTACCTGTTCCGATTATCTGATTTCCCGGAAGTCCGGAAAGCTTGTAAATATAGTATGAAATTATATCCACAGGATTTGATACCACAACGAATATCCCATCAAAACCATTAGCCATAACGTTTTCTACAATGCCTTTAACTATCCCTTTTGTAGCCTCCAGCCAGAGAAGACGATTGTTGTCCGATGTCATTGGAGCACATGCGGTCATCACGATTACATCGGCATCCCTGCAATCCTCATATGTGCCTTTTTTTACAGCCACATTCCTGTTGAGGAATTCTATGCTCTGAGAAAGGTCCATAACCTCCCCTATAGCTCTTTCTTCATTAATATCTATCAGCACCACTTCGTCGCAGATACCCTGAGTCACAAGGCTAAAGGCTGTAGTTACTCCTACATTGCCTACGCCGATTATTACCACTCTGCTTTTTTTTACTATCATAAAACTTCTCCACAAATATCTTTGTCCTTAGATACGGACTTATTCAACGATCTCGCAGTAATGCTTTGAACCTCTTCTCTTATGCGCAGTCACCGCGTGCATCCTCTTGATCTTTTCAACATCTTCAGGAGTGCCTTCACCGGTCATCATATATTTATCGATGGCATCATAAGTAACACCCATTTCCTTTTCGTCTGTCTGTCCTTCAAAAAGACCTGCAGAAGGAGCTTTCTTGATGATGTTTTCCGGAGCTTCAAGATATGTCAGGAATTCGTATATTTCTCCTACTGACAAATCTGAAATAGGATTGAGGTCAAATGCCCCATCGCCCCATTTTGTGAAATAGCCTGTGTATCTTTCGCTTCTGTTTCCTGTTCCGGCAACCAAAGCACCCATAGTCTGGGCAATAGCATAAACTGTAGTCATTCTGAGTCTAGGCGCGATATTTTTACCTGCTGTTTCAGAGATCTTAACACTTTTCTCTATATTTTCTGTAATAGCTTCTTTAGCTGAAGTAAGGTCAACAGTAATTGTGTCTATATTGAACTGCTTTGCTACTGCCAAACCATCTTCCATATCTTCACCAAAATTTCGTTTAGACTGACAAGGCATCATAACGCCTAATGTATTATCGCAGGCTGCTTTGCAAAGTATACCTACAAGGGCACTGTCTTTTCCGCCGCTGTTTCCAAATACTATACCAGTGCAATGGGCTTCTTCCAGACAATCTTTTATAAACTGAACTCTCTTTTCAAATTCTTCTTTATAATCTCGCATTTTTATCATCTCCCGTGATCGTATGTATTAATGTTACTGCTTATTTTACCACAACCTCGGAAGAAATACAAAAAATGCTTCAATATCTTCATTTTATCTCTTTATTTATTTTACTCGAGGGTATAGAATTAAGATGTTTTGAATAAGGAGAGAATGTATTATGGGTAAAAAAGAAATATCATATATTGTTATCACCGCCATACTGTTCAGTACCATGGAAGTGGCGCTGAAGATCGCAGGGAATGAACTAGATGCATTTCAGGTGACCTTCATCCGATTTGCCATAGGGGGATTGTTCCTCTTGCCTTTTGCACTGATGGATATGAAAAAACGGCAGGTGTCTCTTTCCCGCTCGGATTTATTATATTTGACCGGTCTCGGCGTCCTGTGCATATGTATAAGCATGCTTTTCTTCCAGGTCGGCATAATACATGCAAATGCAAATCTCGTATCGGTAATAATCTGCTCAAATCCGATATATGTAATGATCTTTGCTCACTTCATCGTGAAAGACAGGTTCACCAAGCGAAAGGCGCTGGTGCTTATCATAAGCTCCATAGGATTGATATTTGCAGCAAATCCTTTCAACCTTTCTGAAGGAAACACTGCTTTCGGCATCATCTGCGCTTTCATAGCAGCAGTAACTTTCGGCCTTTATACCACTATAGGCAAGCTCCGCATCGCTAAGATCGGCGACATCCCGCAGACATGCTTCAGCTTTCTTATAGGCAGTATTGTAATGCTGATACCAATGCTCATAATGGACAAACCTATCATCGCCGGCATAGATTCATCAAATATACTCATGGTGCTTTACATAGGTGTTGCAGTCACAGGTATAGGCTACTACACATATTTTCAGGCCATCCACACCAGCGGACCGTCAAACGCTTCTATAGTATTCTTCCTTAAACCTATGTTTGCTCCGCTGATAGCGCTAGCTGTTCTTCATGAAAGCCTTACATGGAATATCATACTGGGCATCGTACTTCTTTTGACAGGCTCTTTGATAAACCTTCTGGGAGCAAGAAAAAACTCAGCTCAAGCAAAGCCCATAACAGAAAAAAACGATAAAGTTTAAAGAAACTGCTCTTAATGAGCAGTTTCCATTTTTT
>JAFQKJ010000079.1 GCA_017397005.1 Bacillota bacterium | reverse complement strand
TAGTAGTCGATATGAGATGTGCGAAAGCAGCTCTCTTTGCATTTTTTGTTGTACCTATACTAGCAAGCATAGCAGTTACACAAGTACCGATATTCTGTCCCATTACGATAGGTATCGCTGTCCCCATAGTGATAGCTCCTGTAAGAGACAGAGCCTGAAGTATACCTATAGATGCCGATGAACTCTGAATGACTGCAGTCAATGCCATACCTATAAGAAGTCCCAGGATAGGATTTGAGAACATTACCATGATCTCAGCAAACTGAGGCATGTCCTTTAACGGTGACATAGCGTCGCTCATTGCATCCATACCAAACATTAAGATGGCAAATCCTATGAATATTATGCCGATCTGAGATTTTCTTTCGCTTTTCAGAAACATTACAAATACTATACCTATAGCAGCAAGTATAGGTGAAAATGATGACGGTTTGCATAGCTGAAGAAGTATCATAGTGCTGCTGATACCGGTCAAGCTCAGGATCCATGCTGTTACTGTAGTACCTATTTTAGCTCCCAGGATAACACCTATTGCTTGTCTGAGCTTCATTATTTTTGAATTTACTAAACCTATTACCATTACGGTAGTTGCAGATGATGACTGAATAACAGCCGTTACTCCTGTACCCAGAAGCGCTGCTTTGATCCTGTTTGATGTCATCTTTTCTAAAATGTGTTCGAGTTTGCTCCCTGCCAGCGTTTCGAGCCCTTTGCCCATAATATTCATTCCATACAGGAACATGGCAAGGCCTCCGATCAGGGAAAGAATGCTGAAAATATCCATGTCTTCTCCTTATGTATAAAAATTATCAATATATTTATTATATATTAATAAATGTAAATCGAAAGTGTATTTATGTAAAAAATATGTAAAATTTAAGACCCTTTGATCGCACAAAGGGTCTTTACCGATAGTTTAAATTTTTTCAAAATCAGATGCAGGATGCTTACAGAGAGGACATACAAAATCAGCCGGTAGTTCATCTCCTTCGTATACATATCCGCATATCTTGCATCTCCATCCACCTGCTTTTTTCGCTTCAGGAGCAGGTTTTATGTTTTTGTGATAATAGGCGTATGATACAGAAGGAACATCGGATATTACCTGTCCGTCTGCAGCATCAGCGATAAACATTGTATGAGTTCCAAGATCTATCTCCTGAACAACATCTCCCGAAATGAAACTGTTAGCATATTTTGTCAAATATACGATGCCGTTTTCCGCTCTGGCATAGCCTTCATAATCCGCAAACTTATCAGTGTCCTTACCTGTCTGGAAACCAAAATGCTTGAACAGATCAAAGCTTGTCTCTTCGGTAAGTAAAGATACATTGAATTTCTTAGTATTCTTTATCATATCGTGTGTATGATTGCTTTTATTTACAGTGATAGATATCCTGTTTGGAGTGCTTGTCACCTGAGAAAGGGTGTTTATTATACAGCCGTTATCCTTGCCGTTTTCTTTCGCAGTAAGAACATAAAGACCGTATGTGATATTGAACATTACTTTATTATCCATATTATGCCTCCTTTTGATTTATCTATTTGATTATACCATATCCTGTTCCCGAATAAACCCAAAAAATACTCCTTGAACTTGTATTTAGCAAAAAAAATATTATACTGGATATTATAAAGAAAGGATGGGCTATGGGTAACACGATAATTGATATTCTAAATTTCATATGGCTTAAAATATGTCAGTTTGCAGCTTTTATGATACAGCTTCTGGACACAGGAATAAAATCCATTCCTTATGCTTTTTCATGGCTCAGCAGCAACAGTCTCGATATAGGAGTGTGGTATTGTCAGATAGTAAGATGGCTGATGCCTGTGCTGGCGCTTATCATACTTACAGCAATCATTAAAAGTATGCTTCGGGTTAAAAATCCCGAAGAAACCTGGGGATATTTAAAATCTGACAGCTTGGGAACTTTCCCTATTACCCACTGGGAATCCCTTATAGGCAAAGGTAAAACCTGTGATATCGTAATAGAATTCGTTACTATTTCAAAAATACACTGCGCCATGATCTTTGACGGCATAAACCGATGGAGAGTTCATGATCTTTCCGGAGGCTCTGATGTCAGCATAAACGGAGAAAAAGTCTCAAATTCCGCCGAGATCGAATCCGGCGATATCCTAAGTATAGGCGGAGTGGATTTTGAATTTGAAACCATATCTCAGGAAGAAAGTTCTCTTGAAGAAAAAAAGCGTTCATATAAATCACGTACTCCTGTATCGCCTGTTTTTTCAATAAGCATGCTGACTGTATTTCAAATGCTGGCAGCATCTTCCCTAGTGATCAACAGACCTGAATACAGCATACAGATAACATTCAGCTACATTATTCTGGCTGCAGTAATGTGGGTATACATACTCGTAAATTACTTTGGAGGCAAGCGAGGTCTGGAACCTGAGATCCTTGCTTTTTTCCTTTGTTCATTATGCCTTTCCGTAACTGCCAGCAGCAGTCCGGGAACACTTTACAAACAGTTGGCAGCTATACTTATAGGAATATTTATATTTTTGATCCTTTCATGGTATCTGAGAGATCTTAAACGCGTAGTAAAGACAAGACATCTTATGGCTGCTTTCACCTGTATACTGCTGGCTGCAAGTCTTGTATTCGGCACTATTCAACATGGTGCACAGAACTGGATATATATAATGGGCGTATCCTTTCAGCCTTCCGAACTCGCCAAAGTTTGCTTTATATTTGCAGGAGCTGCATCCCTTGAGCGATTGTTCAAAAAAAGAAACCTATGGGGATTTATGGCAATGTCTTTCTTCTGTTTCGGCTGTCTTGCTCTTATGAGCGATTTTGGAACAGCAGCTATTTTTTTTGTCACCTTCCTTATAATAGCTTTTATGCGTTCGGGAGATTATACGACCATATCCATAATATGCTGTTCTGCAGTGGCCGCTCTTGGACTTATGATAAAATTCAAGCCTTACATAGCCTCCAGATTTGCTGTCTGGGGCAACGCCTGGGAAAATGCTTCAACAACAGGCTATCAGCAGGTAAGGACAATGTCCGCTGCAGCAAGCGGAGGATTTATAGGAGTAGGCTCAGGAGACGGCTGGCTTCATAATGTTGCAGCCGCAAACACTGACCTTGTTTTCGGTATGATATGCGAAGAATGGGGTCTCATAATCGCTGTTCTTGCAGTCGTGGCTATCGCTTCCATGTCAATATTTGCTATAAGAGTAGTGAAATCCGGAAGATCTTCATATTACGTTATCGCAGCCTGCGCAGCAACATCTATGCTGGTATTCCAGACTATGCTCAATGTTTTCGGTTCTTTGGACATGTTCCCTCTCACAGGAGTAACATTCCCATTCGTATCCTGCGGAGGTTCAAGTATGCTGGCTTCCTGGGGAATACTTGCTTTTCTTAAAGCCGCCGACACCCGCGAAGGCGCAAGCTTTGCTGTGAGAAAGATACGATTCGGTCCTAAAAAAATACGTGTTCCTTCCGAATCTGTAGAAATACAAGATTATACAGATGAAGTTACCGGAGTATATAACAGAGGTGAAATGTAATGAAAAGCATAACAAAAAGAACTATTGTATCATTGATCCTTGCAGGAATCCTTATACTTGGAACCGGTATATTCGTATTCAATTTTTTTACAAAGGGCAGCGAATGGGCTTCTTACCCTGCCAACTCTCACTTATATACCAACGGTATCCTCAACAGCGGTACTTTGCTGGATAAAGACGGTGCGGTTCTGGCCGATGCCCACGACGGCACCTGGTCCTATCATGATGATCAAACCACCAGAAAAGCACTGCTTCATACAGTAGGTGTTCCTGACGGTACTATATACACAGGAGCCATTACCAGATTTGCTGGAAAGCTTACAGGATATAACTTCCTTACCGGAGCGCAGCATATCGGTAAAGATGGCAATAAGGTTTATCTCACCGTTGATGCAGATGTATGCAGAGCGGCATATAAAGCTCTTGGGTCCTACAAAGGAACAGTATGCGTATACAACTACGAAACAGGAGAGATAATCTGTCTTGTAAGCACCCCTACATATGATCCGGCTTATCCTCCGGCTATAAGTGACAGCGATCCAAACTATGACGGCGTCTATGTAAACAGAGCTTTATCTGCTTCATTCATACCGGGTTCTACATTTAAGTTGATCACTCTCACAGCAGCTCTTGAAGAGATCCCTGATGTTACAAATATGTCTTTCTACTGCGGAGGTTCAGTGGATATAGGCGATAAAACCATAACCTGCACAGGGACCCACGGAGACATCTCTTTGGAGAAAGCATTGAATGTGTCCTGCAACTGCGCCTTTGCTTATATTGCAGATATGCTTGGCGGAAAAACTTTAGATAAATACACAAAAGAAACCGGGCTCACCGACAGCTATTCGGTAAACGGTATATCCACAAAAGCTTCTTCCTTCGGGTTTAAAGACGACCCTGCCGGTGAAGTTGCCTGGGGCGGCGTAGGTCAAGGTCACGACCTTGTTAATCCTTGCTCCATGATGATATATATGGGAGCTGTTGCCAATGGAGGCAAAGCGGCTGTACCCCAAATAATAGAAAAGACCACCCTGCAGGGAGGCCTTAAAACCGGATTTTATATCAAAAAACAAACTGAACGCCTTGTAAACAGCGATACTGCTGAGATCATAACTCAATATATGAAGTCAAATGTAGTGAATACATATGGTGAAAGCCGATTCCCGGGACTGGATATTTACGGTAAGACCGGGACCGCACAGGTGGATTCCTCAGATTCTTCAAACTCCTGGTTCGTAGGATTTATCAAGAACGAGGATGCACCTCTCGCCTTCGCTGTCTATGCGGAAGGCGGCGGAAGCGGCTCAAGAACAGCTGCAACTATAGCAAACACAGTTCTTCAGGAAGCAGTTAAATCAGTCTCCACTGAAGAAGAGTAGCACACAAAACGGCAAGTGACTCAAGTCACCTGCCGTTATTTTTATAACTTATTTAAGTCTTCTTTCCATCTGTTCTCTGTTATCGCAATACTCCAAAGCGGTTTCTCTGCTGATCTTGCCATTGCTGTAAAGTTCGGCAATGCTCTGATCCATTGAGATCATTCCCTTCTGACCTCCTGAAGCAATAGCCATATCTATCTGATGATTTTTATTCTCACGGATCATATTTCTGATAGCGCTGTCTACATGCATTATCTCAAAAGCAGGCACCATATTGCCGTCTAGACCCGGCAAGAGCTGCTGAGATACCACGGTCCTAAGCACCAGACTGAGCTGAACTCTAATCTGATCCTGCTGATTTCCCGGAAATGTATCTATTATCCTGTCAATGGAATTCACCGCTCCCTTAGTATGAAGTGTAGCCATCAGAAGGTGACCTGTTTCAGCTGCAGTCATTGCAGTCCTTATAGTCTCAAGATCTCTCATTTCTCCAAGCTGTATAACGTCCGGGGACTGTCTGAGACATGCTCTAAGAGCTGAAAGATAGTCCGGTGTATCTACAGCGATCTCTCTCTGACTTACAATGCTGTTCTGATTTCTATGTAAATACTCTATAGGATCTTCAAGAGTGATTATGTGTCTGCTGTAATTCTTGTTGATACGGTCTATTATGCATGCCTGAGTGGTGGATTTTCCGCTTCCCGCCGTACCTGTGAAAAGTATCATTCCATGGCTTTCTTCCGCAAGCTTCATCACTTCTTTAGGGATGTTCAGTTCATCGCAGCTTGGGATATCAAAGCTCACCACACGAATGACCGCAGCCATAGATCCTCTCTGCTTATAAGTATTTACTCTGAATCGGGCAAGCCCCGGTACTGCAAAGGAAAAATCATCATCTCCTGTCTTTTCATAAGTATCTATTGATCTTCCCGCAGCTTCATATAGAGCTTCTATAAGTATCCTGGTATCATTAGGAAGAAGCTTTTCTCCTTCTGTCCTCATAATCGCGCCTTCTCTTTTTTCACATATAGGACTGCCGGCAACAACGAAAATATCAGAAGCTTCATTTTCTACAGCTCTTTTTAAAAAGTCTATTGAAACAGCCATATGCCATCTCCTTTCATCTATTCTCCATCCCAAACTTTTATAGATTCATCTGCATCCCATTCCCCATCGGAAACAGCCTGCCATTTTATTATTTCATACTCAGTGCCCGAAACCTTGACTTCTACTTCAAGGATCTGAGTTTCATTTATCCTGCACCCATAATTATACACTTTATCTCCAGGGATATCTTTCTGCCTGATCTCTGCCAGGATCTTTTCCGCCTCTGCCTCAGCTTCATAAAATTCTTTGACAGCCAATGCAGATCTTTCTTCCAGTCTTTCATCTGCTTTTACAGTGGAAATTGCCAAAACAGATAAAAGAGTAAGACACAGTACTGCGAATATAACTATCAGG
Source organism: Bacillota bacterium (assembly GCA_017397005.1). Classification (GTDB taxonomy): domain Bacteria; phylum Bacillota; class Clostridia; order Peptostreptococcales; family Anaerovoracaceae; genus RGIG1899. The sequence goes on along the minus strand of JAFQKJ010000079.1, from coordinate 5,396 downwards.
GAGCTTATTCCTGTTACAGGCATGGATCTGCTTTTGCTCCTGTCTCTGTTATTCATCAGCGTTCCCTCCTTCCAAGGAAGTCTGCCAGAAAACATCTACAGAGAAAATCTCCTCGTTCTTTTCATTATATGCAGATACTTTAGCTCCTCCAAGACCATCGATCGTATCTTTTAAAATTTCAACCTCGACAGCCGGCTCATCATCGGGTTCATGACCCACATCATGAAGCGCAAGATCAACATCCCCTTTTCTGAATTTCAAAGCTTCTGCAGTATTCTGCACCAGTAAAACAGCGTCATTTTGCAGTTCCATAGTTTTGGACTCTTTATCTGCCCAAACAAAAGATGTCAGGCACACTGCCGATGCAACAGCAAAAACAAGTATCATTATTAAAATTTCCATAAGAGCAAGAGGTGCTTTATTCTTCATAATGCCCCTCCTCTCCGGTGCGCAGATAGATGTTTAAATGTATATCACTTTTATCATCTCCGCTTTCTGTCATTCTGATCTCAGCATACAGATTACCCTGAGATATTTCTGGATAAAACCCATAGACCGGAATGAGCTTTTCTCCGAACCCTGCTATTTCAGATACATCCGCCGAATCCTTAGATCCGAAATACTCGCAGAGCCATCCATCATAACAGTAAATGTATGTCAGATATTCTTCTCCATCTATATAATCTTTAAATACCAGCGCTGTTGTTCCTCCAACATCTGCGGTTTCAACAGAACCGGCATCCTCAGCCTGACGAACTTTTGTAGTTATATACTGTACACAGGTCCTTTCATTAAAAACAGTCTGGTCTCTTTCGTTAAGCTCTTTATATGTCTCAACTCCGGACAAAAGGACACCTATAACGCACAGCGCAAACACTCCAAGCACCAGAAGAACTATAAGACCGGATACGTTTTTTCTGCCCTCGGTTTCCTTCTTCATGGTCATTGTTCATCCTTTCTTAGCACGGTTATCTCGGGCATTATATTGGAAGCAAAAACCTTGTAGTCCACCCAAAACCTGTCTTCATCCACCTGTATACCGTAATGTTCTTCAAGATACGCCACATCAGGAGGATATATCCCCTCTGAAGCATAACAAGCCAAAGAAGCCTTTTTCAAAGAATTTTCAAGATCGGCAATAGCCTGCATATTTCTTCCGCTGTCTATATCGTTGAGCAAAGACATAAACAAGATAATGATCCCCACAGCCGCCAATGGCACTATGACAGCTAAAGCATCTTTTAGAGGTCTTTTTGTTCCGATCCTTTTCATAGAACACTCCTCCTATCCAATAGATGCCATTATATTAACAAGCGGAAGTATTACCGAAAGAAGTATAGCTCCTACCATAAATGAAGTTACTATCACAAGAGCCGGTTCCACTCTTGATATCTTAGTCTCAAAAGCCTCTTCGCTTTCTGTCATAAGTCTTTTAGCAATGTCAAAAATAGCTTCGTCCGCCATTCCGCCTCTTAAAGCCACTTCTAATATCCTGCATTCAGCTAAAGGAAGGATATCATATTTTTTAATAGTATCAGACAGAGATCCTCCTTGAGAAAGTTCATCTGCACATTTTCGGCATTTCATCTCTATTTCCGGAACATCCGCCATAAGTTCTCCGGCAAGTTCAAAGATCTCCTCAAAAGGAAGACCGCTTCTGAGGCCCATGGATATGACCTGGGCAGTTTTTGCAGCATTAAGCTCACCTGTCACACCCTTGCTTCCTTGACTCTTATTCCATTTTAAGCCCAGCCATCCTCTGAATTTTGGTACAAGTGCAAATACTGCAGTAAAAATTATTAATGCAGAAAGGATCAAAAGTACAGCCGGCATACATTTGTCTAATATAACTCCAAGTTCGAGAAGGCCTCCTGCCATTCCTGTAAGTCCGCTTCCAAGCTGTCTGTATACGCCATCAAAAACAGGCATTACTTTTACAAGCAGCACCCCAATAACAAGTATCATTATTATCAAAAGCACCATCGGATACAAAAGTGCAGAACGAATATGGTTTTCAAGTCTTATCCTGCTGTCATAATAATCTGCTAAAGAAGAAAAGGCTTCTTCAAGTCTTCCTGTTCTCTCCCCTGCTTCAATGAGACCGATAACATACTTAGGAAACACTCCGGTTTCTCTAAAAACATCCGCAGCGCCTTTCCCCTCATCAGCCATATCTGCCATTTCCTGCAGCAGTTCTTTTATTTTACCTTTAGGCTCATCTTCAGACATAAGAGAAAAGCCGTCCCCAAATCCCACCCCGGATCGGAACAGCATAGATAGACTTAAACATATATCTCTGATATCTTCTTTTGATAAAACAATATTTTTCATAAAATCACCACATACGCCCTGCATTCAAAAACGAAGCAGGGCGTTATATGAAACTCTCCTATAAAATTATTTTAATAGAAATACTTTGCAGAATAGTTACTGCCGTCTCCGATGTATTTCATTATAGATTCACTTTGTTTTCCGGATGATGCAAATGTTGGATCCATTCTCTGCCAAGATGTTCCGTCGAAGTATACGACTCCTTCGATCCAGCCCTGACCTTCAACATAAACGCTGATCCATGCATGATAAGCATTACCTGCATAGCCCACAACAAGCTTGCAAGGAACGTTTTGGCTTCTCAGCATACCTGTCATCAATGCCGCATAGTCAAAGCATATTCCTTTCTTTTCTTGTAAAACTGTATCCAGAACAGGCAGATAGCCTGACTGAACATTCTGCGCTTTTGCCTTGTCATATGTGAGCTCGGTTACTACATACTTATATACCTTCTCTACTTTTTTAAGAGGTGTATCCGCATCAGCACATAATTCTTTAGCCTTTGCCACAGTATTTACTGCCGCAGCGTGGTCTACATACTGGTTTGGTCTTACAAATGGTGCAAATTGATCTGTAAGCTGAACTGTGAATCCAACTGAAGACTTTAATGCATACTTTGTGCCTTCAACATTTTCCAGCACGAGCACCTGATAATTTCCATTTCCGTCAGACAGAGGGAAAGTCTCCCACTTTGTCGGTGTAAGATTGTATGTGTAAGTAGTAACAGGACCTTTCACCTGTACCTTAAGCTTTTTGCTGTTAGGGTTCAGATATTTTACCATTACATATCCATCTTTTGTGTTTGAATAGTCGATCCAAACCTTATCGGTCTTTTTGACTGCAGTTCCTGATGCTTCTGCCAAAAGCATCTGCTGAGTAAGTGCTGCAGGCGCTTCTGAAAGTGCGATAGCTTCTTCTTCTATTAAAATGTCTTCCGCCGCCGCTACATCCATATATCCTTCTGCCGCTGCCGTCTGATCTTCCTGACTTCCGCATCCGGTAAATAAAGTCATTGCCAGCGCCATGACAAGTGCAAGAACTGTTATCTTCTTCATTTTTTCAGTTTTGAGATATTTCATATCACTCCACCTCACTGATATATCATTCATTTAATGTAGTTCCAACTAAAACTGCCTGAACAACTCTTCTTTTTTCATATCCCCCGCCTGTACATGTAGATAATGTCAGGATCTGGTCTGAAACTTCAGGTATTATCCCTGTGTCTATTTGAGAGCTTTCCATTGACAGATCTATGAATTTCTGTTTTGTTGCATCTTCCTGTATGTCTAGCCAGAAGACATGCCCTTCCACATCAGCTTCAAACGTTGCAAAGACATCATATCTAAGAACGCCTTCTTCCGTCACGAGATAAACATAAGGTGCACTTTTCCAGAAATCTTCATCTTTATATAATTTAAGACTGCCGAACATGCTTTTATCTTTCATGTTGTGGCCGTAAATTATCGTATTAAAATCATCAAGGTCTGAACTGCATTTTTCTTCAAGAAATATAGATCCCACAGAATTACTGTTTTTATCCCAGGTATGATCCAAATAATACTGATTATCATCTCCATCCATTAAAGGATATGACACAGATGTTCCGGGTAACACTATCCATCCCATCACATCTTCATTAACTTCTTTAAGTGCGCTAAGATCTATATTTTTAAGTTCTTCTTCTGTAATATTGAGAAGCAGTTCTTCTTCACTGTATACTTTTATGCCTTCCGATAAGCCGGATAATTCTTCCGCATTATCATATATATCACTGCCGTCATCATAATTGTTCAGTGTTTTTATGACCATAATACCGCTGATTATAAAAACGATAAGCAGTACTCCTATAAGAACAAGCTTTACACTCTTATTCATCTATAACTCCTTCTAAACAAGGACATAATTATCTCTATTATATTATAAGTAACACAGTATTTTTGAAAATGCAAGCTACTTTTGCATGCAAAAAAATAATTATAAAAAAATATTTTTTTTGAACAAAGTAATTTAAAATGTAACGATTTTTGTAACGGTGCTGCTGCTATAATGAACTCACAAACCAAGAAACAAGGAGGTGATAAACGTGAGAGAGCAGCAATGGAACAACGAATACAGACTTACCACAGTATGCATAGATTCTTATGAAGACAGCCAAATGGTAGGTAGATTCTATAATCCGTACCTTAATGAAGGAATAAGCTTCAAAAGTCTCAGCCAGTTTCTTATCCAAATGGAAAATCTGCTGGACAACATGAACCTTCCACAATCCTTCACAGCGCTAAGAAGCTTCCCTACTCTTCCTGCAAGAAGACAGCATGATCTGACTTCCGGCGATACAGAGTTGATAAAAGGAATGCTTACTACGTTTACGGTACGAGTTATATTTCGTCAGCACACAAGCTGGCAGGGTTCTGTTGTATGGCTCGACCAGGGAACGGAACAGAGTTTTCGTAGTGTACTAGAACTGATCCTTCTCATGGACAGTGCATTATGTACGGCAATGACGAATAAGTTAACAACAGCAGCAAATCATAAGCCACAATCCCTAGTTTAAACAATCACGAACTAAGAGAGAGAAATAATTGAAAAAGGCAAACCATTTGAAAAGATGGGACGCAAAGCCAGGGGGCTAAGGCCGCAAGGCTATGCTAGCCCGGCAGCCATTATTTCGACTCCGATTCAATTGAAAGGAGATCGAAACAATGACTAAGAATAATAAGAAAAATTTAAAGAGAAAAACTTTAGCAGTACTTCTCGTAATAGCGATGACTATTACAATGTTCCCTGCAACAGCATTTGGATTGGAAGGTCCGGATGGATTCCATGATCCAAACCCTGCAAATGGATTTGAATTCCCATCATTCCCTGGAGGAAATGATGACGACAAGCAGCTCGGCGATGACGACGACAAGCAGTTCGGCGATGACGACGACAAGCAGCTCGGCGATGACGACGACAAGCAGTTCGGCGATGACGACGACAAGCAGCTCGGCGATGACGACGACAAGCAGTTCGGCGGTGACGACGACAAGCAGCTCGGCGATGACGACGACAAGCAGTTCGGC
>JAFQKJ010000078.1 GCA_017397005.1 Bacillota bacterium | reverse complement strand
GTACATCGTTGCCACAAAGCCTATCGTAGCAGTAACCGGCCCTGGACCTGGAAGTGGAAAACTGGCAACATGCCTCAGTCAGCTTTACCACGAAGATAAAATGGGTAAAAAAGCTGCTTATTCAAAATTCGAGACCTTCCCTGTATGGAATGTGCCTCTTAAGCACCCTCTCAATGCAGCTTATGAAGCAGCAACCATCGACTTAAACGATGTAAATATGATAGACTCATACCATCTTGAAGCTCACGGCGTAATGGCTGTAAACTACAACAGAGACCTTGAGACCTTCCCTGTTATAAAAAGGATCATCGAAAAGATCACAGGGGAAGAATCCATTTACAAATCCCCTACCGATATGGGAGTAAACAGAGTAGGTTTCTCGATAATAGACGATGATGTTGTAAAAGAAGCTTCTCTTCAGGAGATCATAAGAAGATATCTTATCTCAAAATGTGAATATAAAACCGGTAAAATATCAGAAGAATCCTTAAAGAAATCCAAACTTCTTATGGATGATTACAATTTAAAAGAAGAAGACAGAGTTGTAGTTGGACCGGCAAGAGAAAAAGCTGCAGAGATCAATTCAGCAAACGATATGGAACAGCATACAGCTGTTATGGCTCTTGAACTTCCTGACGGAAAAATAGTAACAGGGAAAAATTCCAGCGTTATGGATGCAGCATCAGCCTGCATACTGAATGCCATCAAAGAACTGGCAGGTCTCGCGGACGAGCTCCACCTCATCTCACCTGTTGTTCTTGAACCTATCCAGTATCTCAAGTGCAGTGTAAGAAGAAAAGATAATGCTGCTATGGACCTTGGTGAAACATTGATAGCTCTTACCATCTGCGCAGCAACAAATCCAACAGCTCAGGTGGCTCTTGAAAAGCTTTCTCTTCTCAGAGACTGCAAAGCCCACAGCACAATGATACTCAGCAAAAACGCAGAAATGTCCATACTTGATCTTGGTATCGACTGTACCTGCGATCCAAACTTCCAGTCAAACAATCTTTTCTATGTATAAAACAAAACGGGATGTGCATAAGCACATCCCTTAATTATTTTCTGTTTATACATTTTATACATTTCCTACATATACATATGTGAGATGTTTTTTAGCAATATCCGCCAGTCTGTAGAGCAGCTCCTTATTAGTAGGCTTCTTGTCCAGCACTTTATACATAGGGAAAAACCTTGTGATATGGAGCGGGATATCTTTATTAACAGAAGCAAGCCATTCAGCCGCCGCCTCAAGTTCAGCCTCAGAATCGTTCTCTCCGGGAACTACGAGCCAGGTAACTTCCACATGACATTCTTTACTTGCAACTTCAATGCTTCTCTTGACGGTTTCAAGCCCACCGGCAATTTTCTTATAGCCTTCCTCATTGAAATATTTCAAGTCGATATTCATAGCGTCTATATAAGGAAGAAGCGCTCTTAACGGCTCTTCATTTATATATCCGTTTGTCACCATAACATTTATAAGCCCATTTTCCTTTGAAAGCTTTGCTGTATCCATCATAAAATCATACATTGTAGCAGGCTCATTGTAAGTGAAAGCAAGCCCTATATTGCCCTGAGGTATATACTGTTTAGCAACTTCAACAACTTCATTAGGATCAGTATCCATCATGTCTATCTCTTCTTTTGCAGCCATTGCAAAGCTGAAATTCTGACAATGAGGACACCTCATATTGCATCCGTTGGATCCGATAGATAATATCTTAGTACCAGGATGGAAGTTTTTAAGAGGTTTCTTTTCTATAGGATCTAAAGATGCCACAGAAAGAAAACCGTAATTTACATTTACTATTTTTCCGTCCACATTTCCCCTGACTCCGCAAAAGCCTCTTTCGCCTTCCGCAAGAGCACAGTTCCATGGACAGATCCCGCATTTTATCTTACTCATTATACGTGTCTCTCCACTTCAAATCTCTTGATCTCAAATCCTGATGTTTTGGGTATGCCTGCTTTTTGTAGGGCTATAGCCACCTGCTGTTCCACAGTAGTTATCCCTTCAAGGTTAGGAAGAAGCAGTCCTTCAGCACAGCCCATGCCTACTATAACACCGTATTTTTGAGGATCCAGCATATCTACAGAATCCACCTTTTCAGGTTCGCCCAAAACATCAACACTGATCTGGATCTCATCCAGTTCATGTTCTTTTAACGCGTTGAATCTGGTATCTCCAAAGCCTGCAGCAAGAGCATTGTTTATGATCTCATCCGCAACGCAGTTCTCTACAGGTTTTATAGTTCCCATACAGCCTCTGAGTCTTCCATCCTTTTTAATGGATACAAACACGCCGGCTTTCTTTTCAGTAAATTCAGGAGCAAGATCTTCAGGAGTCTGAAGTTTACATCTTCTGAGCAGGAAAGATTCCAAAGATCTTCTTGCAAGTTTTACGTAAGCATCTTCTTTTTCTCTTATAGCTTCAAGCTCAGCCTTTTTTTCATCCATATACTGATCAAGGAAGTTTCTTGACTGATCCTCTCCCTTAGTCCTGTATTTACATACAGCATATCCAACACCAAAAGGTCCTTCATATGATAAGAATTCAGTATCAACAGCTGTTCTGTCCAAGGCTCCCGCCATGATAACAAATCCTCTGTGACCGCATTCTCCTGCAGCATCACAGAATTCTTCGCTGTAATCCAAAAAATCTTTAAAGTCAGCACCGGCCATTCCCATAGTAACTCTTGCATCGAACTGAGGTCCTTCAGGAGCAAAATCATACGGGCCGGATTTCTTTAATCTGTGAGAAAGATCACCGCTGGCTATGATGACTGCATTTCTGCCTGCCTTTTCAACAGCTTCTTTGATACACATACCAAATGCATAGTGTTCTTTCAAAGTAAGCCCGGATATACCTATTCTGATAACTTTATAGTCTTTATAGTATTTGTTGACAAAATACAGAGGGATCATGGTCCCGTGATCTAAAGCCTTGTCCTGTTCTCCGAGAGTTCCTGCAGAAACATTCATTTCCTTTATCTCTTCTTCTATCAATGATACCAGCTCTGTATCATAAGATACTGTCATTCCTACTCTTGGCTGACCGTATTTTTCAAAATCTCCAAAGGTTTTTTCGCCGGGAGAAATATGAATGTAGTCCTGATACATTATAGAATGCGGGCTGATCACGATTATAGTGTCAGGTTTGAGTTCCCCGATCTCTTTAGCCACATTTTCATATGAATCCACAGTTCTTTGTATTTTTTTCTCTTCTCCTTCCCCGATTTCAGGAATTATAAGGGGTGGATGAGGAACAATATATGAACCTAAAATTGCCATAGCACTTCCTCCTGTTTTATCTTTAATAAGCTAAACGGAGCTCCCATCTCTGCAGATGGAGGCTCCGCATGGATACCGATAAAAATTATTAAATAGTGATCACACCGTCGTATATCATTTCTGCATTACCGGTCATATAAACTGTATCGTCCGTATACCTTATGATAAGATCTCCGCCCTTAACTTTAACAGTTACATCAGTATCTTTTTCACAGTATCCGTTTTCTACAGCAGCAACTACTGCTGCGCAAGCTCCTGTACCGCAAGCCCATGTTTCTCCGTTGCTTCTTTCCCAAACACGCATTTTAAGAGTATTTTTGTCTATGATCTTTACGAACTCTGTATTTACTCTTTCAGGGAATAAAGGATCGTTTTCAAATCTTGGACCTATCTTTTCAAGATCAAGCCCATCAATGCTTTCGTTGAATACTACACAGTGCGGATTTCCCATAGATACACAGGTGATCTTAAATCTTCCGCCTGCTATGTCCGCAGGATAGTTTACAACTTTATCAGCATTGACATCTACAGGGATCTTATCAGCTTTCAATTCCGCCTTGCCCATATTTACTTTTGCAAGGGCGATCTCTCCGTTTTTCTTGAAGAGTTCCAGTTCTTTTATACCGCTTAATGTTTCGATAGTGAGTTTGTTTTTCTTAACGATATTATTGTCATATAAGTACTTGCCTACACATCTTACAGCATTTCCGCACATCTGTCCTTCACTGCCGTCTTTATTGAACATTCTCATTTTAGCATCAGCCACATCAGAAGGATAAATAAGAACAACACCGTCTGCTCCAACGCCTAAATGTCTGTCTGAAAGGCTTACACTCAATCCTTCAGGGTTGTTTATAGACTGTTCGAAGCAGTTGAAGTAGATATAGTCATTCTGACAGCCGTGCATCTTAGTGAATTTGAGCTGCTGTCTTTCGCTTCTCATATCATTTATGTTTACAAGCTCTGTGCTGACCTGAGAGAACTTACTTCTTAAACTGTCAGCCATTGCATTTGCTGTATCCAGGGATGTAAGACATGGGATACTGAGTTCTACTGATTTTCTTCTGATCTTTACAGAATCAGTTGTAGGGATCCTGCCCTTAGAAGAAGTTGAAATGATGTAGTCGATCTTGCCGCTCTGCAGCAGTGTCAGACAGTTGTTGTCAGATTCATGGATCTTGTCAACATGATTTACTTCTATTCCTTCAGCCCTTAGAACATCTCCTGTACCTTTTGTAGCATAAATCTTATATCCCAGATTTACGAATTTGTGAGCTATATCGCTGATCTCAGGCTTGTCAACGTCTCTGATAGTTATGAGCACACCGCCGCCTGATTTTTTCATCTTATACCCTGCCGCCACAAGACCTTTGTAAAGAGCTTCTTCAAGAGTTCCTGCAATACCCAGAACTTCACCGGTCGACTTCATTTCAGGTCCGAGATGTGTATCAACGTTTATAAGCTTTTCAAAGGAGAATACAGGCACTTTTACTGCAACATAAGGTGATATCTTATAAACACCGGTGCCGTAACCCATATCCTTAAGTTTTTCACCGAACATTGTCCTTGTTGCCAGCTCAGCCATAGGCACGCCTGTAACTTTGCTGATATATGGGATAGTTCTTGATGATCTAGGGTTAACTTCTATAACATAAAGTTCATTTTCAAATATTACATACTGTATGTTTATAAGTCCTTTTGTTTCAAGAGAAATAGCAAGTCTCTTTGAATAATCAAGGATCTTTTCTATAAAATCATCAGTAAGGCTCATTGCCGGGTAAACCGCAATAGAGTCACCGGAATGTACGCCGGCTCTTTCTATGTGTTCCATAATACCCGGGATAAGTATATCTTCTCCGTCACAGATAGCATCTACTTCTACTTCTGTTCCCATCATATATTTATCTATGAGCACTGGATTTTCGATGTTCTGATCAAGGATTATGTCCATATATTCATCAACGTCTTTTTCATTGAAGGCAATGATCATATTCTGTCCGCCCAAAACATAAGATGGTCTGAGAAGCACAGGATATCCTATCTTTCCTGCAATATCAAAAGCTTCCTGTTTTGTCATCACTGTATATCCAACAGGTCTCTTTATTTCAAGTTCTTCAAGAAGCTCATCGAATCTTTCTCTGTCTTCTGCTCTGTCTATGCTGTCTGCGGATGTTCCAAGTATCCTTACACCCTGTTCATTTAAGAACTTTGTGAGCTTGATAGCAGTCTGGCCGCCGAAAGCAACAACTACGCCGTAAGGCTTTTCAACGTTGATTATGCTCATCACATCTTCATTTGTGAGAGGTTCGAAATAAAGTCTGTCAGCTGTATCAAAATCTGTAGATACAGTTTCAGGATTGTTGTTTACGATAACAACATCATATCCGAGTTTCTTAAGAGCCCATACGCACTGTACAGATGCATAGTCGAACTCGATACCCTGGCCGATCCTGATAGGGCCAGCACCAAATACTATGATAGTCTGTTTTCCATCCTTATGACCTTCTATGAAGTCTGCAGCTTCATTGTCCTGATCGAATACTGAATAGAAATACGGAGTTTCTGCAGAGAATTCCGCAGCACATGTGTCAACCATTTTATATGAAGCATATACAGGATTTTTGATCTCACATCCGCTGTATTCTTTTATGAGAGCATCTGTGAAACCGAGTTTTTTAGCTTCTAAGTAAAGTTCGTCGTCAAGCTCTCCGCAAGCCGCAAGTCTGTTTTCCATATCGATGAGATTTGCAAGCTTATATGTGAACCATCTGTCTATCTTAGTAACTTCAAATATCTCTTCCGGTGTTATACCTAATTTAAGCGCTCTGTAAACAACAAACATACGGTTATCGTCACAGTCACTGAGTTTTGCATATATTTCTTCTTTTGTAAGGTCGTAAAGCTTAGGATCATTAAGGCTGTGTCTGCCGATTTCTGCGCCTCTTACAGCTTTCATGATAGCCTGTTCAAAGCTTGTGCCAATAGCCATTACTTCCCCTGTAGCCTTCATCTGTGTTCCCAGTTCACGTTTTGCATATACGAACTTGTCGAAAGGCCATTTCGGAAACTTAACTACGATATAGTCAACAGAAGGTTCGAAACAAGCATATGTTGTTCCTGTAATAGCATTTTTGATCTCATCAAGGGTATATCCAACAGCGATCTTAGCAGCAACCTTAGCTATAGGATAACCTGTTGCCTTGGAAGCAAGAGCTGATGATCTTGATACTCTTGGGTTAACTTCGATAACAGCATATTCAAAGCTGTCAGGATTAAGAGCGAACTGACAGTTGCATCCCCCTTCTACTTCCAGCTCATTAACGATATCAAGAGCGGCTTTTCTGAGCATCTGATACTCTACTGTGGATAATGTTACAGCAGGTGCAACTACTATACTGTCCCCTGTGTGCACTCCAACAGGGTCAACATTTTCCATGCTGCAGACGCTTATTGAATTGCCTTTTTTGTCTCTTATAACTTCAAATTCTATTTCTTTCCATCCGGAAACACACTTTTCAACGAGACACTGAGTTATAGGTGAAAGTCTCAATCCGTTTGTTGTGATCTCTACGAGTTCTTCTTCATTATGTACGATACCGCCGCCAGTGCCTCCTAAAGTGAAGCCCGGTCTGATGATAACAGGATATCCGATCTTATTTGCAAAATCGATAGCGCTTTCAACATCATAAACTACTATTGAAGGGATGACCGGCTGGCCGATCTTTTCCATTGTATCTTTGAAAGTCTGTCTGTCTTCTGCCTTGTCTATAGTTTCTCTTTTTGAGCCAAGAAGTTTTACATTGTGTTTTTTGAGAAAACCTTCTGCATCGAGCTGCATTGAAAGATTAAGACCTGTCTGTCCCCCAAGGTTTGAAAGGATGCTGTCAGGCTTTTCTTTTTCGATTATTCTCTTAACAATCTCAGTTGTAAGAGGTTCGATATAGATCTTATCCGCCATGACGTTGTCAGTCATGATAGTAGCAGGATTGGAGTTTATAAGAACAACTTCAAGACCTTCCTCTTTTAAAGCTCTGCAGGCCTGTGTTCCAGCATAGTCAAATTCTGCAGCCTGTCCAATAACGATAGGGCCGGAACCTATAACTAAAACTTTTTTGATATCTTTATTTAGAGGCATTATTCTTTCCCTCCTTCATCATCTCAACAAAAGCACCGTATAACTGACCAGGTGTCTGAGCATCTTTTACCGCTTCCGGACAGAACTGTACGGAAAATGCAGGTTTATCTTTATACTCAATACCTTCACATGTTTTATCATTTACATTCACAAATCTTACTTCAGCACTTTCAGGAAGTGTATCTGAAACCACATAATATCCATGATTCTGACTTGTGATATGGATCTTGTCGTTTTTGAGATCAAGAACAGGCTGACTTCCTCCTCTGTGACCGTACTTAAGTTTTGCAGTTTCAGCGCCGCAGGCTAAAGCCATAAGCTGATGCCCCATTCCTGTTCCGAATACAGGAATACCGTATGTAAGCACTTTCTTTATTTCTTCAATCATCTCAGTATTTTCTGCCGGATCTCCAGGGCCGTGAGATATAACGATACCATCAGGTTTATATGCCAGTATATCTTCAGTCTTTGCAGATGCCGGCACTTTAACAACACTGCATCCCAGTCTATTAAGGTTGGAAACAGCGCTTGCTTTAGCACCAAGGTCCCAAAGCACAACATTATATTTTTCTTCCTCAGCTTTGACAACTTCAGGCTCTCCGACAGTTACCGCTTCTACTGCTCCAGATATCTTATACTCTTTAAGAGCTTTTATCTCTTCATCTATATTATCTTTTGAATAAAGTATCTTCCCGTTCATCACACCTTCTTCACGAAGGACTTTTGTAAGTTTTCTGGTATCTATACCAAATAATCCCGGGATTTTGTTTTCCTTTAAAAAAGTGTCAATATCTCCCTCACATCTGAAATTTGAAGGATAATGACACCACTCTCTAACAATATATCCATTTAAATATAATTTACCGCTCTCGAGATCTGCCGGAATAACACCATAATTACCGATAAGCGGGAATGTCTGAACTACTATCTGACCATAAAAACCAGGGTCTGTCAGAGTCTCTAAATAACCAACCATAGAAGTCGTAAATACTACTTCGCCGGCGGTCTCACTCTCATAACCAAAGCTTTTACCCTCAAAAATCATACCATTTTCAAGAACCAAATATGCTTTCTTTTCGCTCATGTCTCCTACTCCTATATGTTTAAAAACTACAAATTTTCTACATTTTAGAATACCAAATATTGATAAGTTTTTCAATGTAAAATATATACTTTTTTAAGTATATTTCAAAAACAGAGGCACCCAAGGCACCTCTGTTTTATAAGCTTTATTTATGCATTTTCCTCTTCCAGCATTTCTTCTATATCTTCTTCTATCTCATCTTCTATGACTCTGAGCATATATTCAGCATAGTCAGCAGCTTCTTCTTCTGCCGCAGCTTCCGCTTTATCTCCGTCACCGCATTCACTGTATGTGATCATATATACCTGAGTATATTTTTCTTTATAATAACGCTGGTATTCTTCTTCTTTTCTTTCTTCTACTAGCTGGTAAAATCTCTCGTCTTTTTTTACTGCCATATTGCTGACCCGTTCTTTTATTTCTTAGCACTGAAGAGGAACAGACCAAATATGATTATCGCTGCTCCAACGTACATGCCCATTGTTGGGATTTCAAATACGATAAGGAATCCAAGAAGCATAGCGATGGCCGGCTGGATAAACATGAAGTTTGAAACTTCGCTTGTCTTTTCTGCCATTGCGAGAGCTTTGCTCCAAAGCAGATATGCTATAGCACTTGGTAAAATACCGAGGTATGCAGTAGCAAGCCAATGTCTCATGCCTGCATCAGCCGCCTGTTCCACGCCGCCGAAAGGCATGAATACGAGAAGCATTACCGCACCTATGATGATACTGTAAGCAGTAGCCTGGAGAGCTGTATATCTCTTAGTAAGTTTTCTCTGTAAAAGATTATATCCTGCAAGGAATATAGCTGCGATGAGCATCCAGAATATACCTGCATTTATTGAAAGTACTCCGTCCCAAAGCATAAGAACAAGAATACCAAAGAAACAGATGCCTATAGCTACCCATCCGCCGGCTCTGATCTTTTCTTTAAAAAGCACTCTTGCAAATATCGCTGTTATTACAGGTGTTATAGCAATTACTATGCAGGCAGTTGCAGAGGTAAGCATATCTATACCTTTATTGAATACAAGCTGGTATACACTGAAACCAATAGCCGCTGATAAAATGAATACCGGTATGTCTTTCTTGTCCGGAAGGCCGATCTTTTTAACTATGCCGAATATAAGCATAAACAGTCCGGCAAAGATAAATCTGTACATACTAAGCACAGGTACTGTAAATACTTCCAAAGAAATCTTTGTAAAAGCAAAAGATGAAGCCCATAATGTTACTGTGATCAATGCAAAGATGTGATAATTTTTTACCTTGATCCTCTTTTTGTTTAAATTTTCTGCAGTTACTGCATTCCCTTTCATTTCGTCCTTTTCCATAATGTTGTTCCCTCGTTCATTAATTTTTTAAAAACTCAATAAAAATATTATACGCCCAAAAAACCGGGCGTACAACATAAAAAATTCATATTATTTTAATATTTTTACTTTTAGTCCTTTGAGCATTTCCTTGTCTTCAGAAGAAACTCTATAGGATTCTCTGCACTTTCTTATAGCCTTATTATGCGTAAGCGGCGGAAGTTTTTCCTCTTCCAAGATCTCGACCACCTTGTTTCTGTATTTTATAAATGCAGTTGAAACTGCCCACGCTACAGCCATCATTACATAGTACTCTTTTTGATCTATGTTCATCATTATTTCTAAAGCCTGATCCACATAATCATCGATCAAAAAATGATCCATCAGCATAACAACGGCAAATCTTCGTTCAAACTCCTTCTCGGAACCCACATATTTTAATATGTAATCCCAAGTCTCCTGTCTATGTGTCCTTACAGCTTTAAAATCAGCGCAGAAAGTATCGCATATTGCCCAGTTGTCGATCTTGCCTACGAATCCGTCTGTATATTCAAACATCTCCTCTATACTGCACTTAGCCTGGGTAATGACCATCCCCTGAAGCATTATCTCTTCATAAGAATTATCTTGTGCGATATTGAGATAACCTTTCCAGTCTCTTGAAGCTATATGTTTTGAGATTTCTCTTAGTTTAGGGATCCTTACTCCGTAAAGAAAACTGCTGCCTACTGCAAGACCGCTTTGAAACTGTTTATATTTAGCATCTGAATACTGACTGAGCTGCGTAACAAGTAAATGATAATCAAATTCCGTATATGCCATGATTTTCCCCCATTTTTTATCTTTCTTTATTATAAATGTTTGATATTTGTAAAGCAATACAGTATAATACTTTTGGACATTTTTTGTATACGTTGTTTTTTATATATATTATGTAAGGAGAGAAATTAATGGAGAGAAAAGTAGGTACAGTATCAAGAGGACTCAGAGCCCCTATCATCAGAGAAGGCGATGACCTCAAGAAAATCGTTATCGACGTAGTATTGGAAGCAGAAAAAGCAGGAGAATTTGTTGTACAGGATAAAGATGTTTTAGCTATCACAGAAGCTGTTGTTGCAAGAGCTCAGGGTAATTATGCTACTACAGATCAGATCGCTGAAGATGTAAGAAATAAGCTTGGCGGAGAAACCATTGGTGTTATCATCCCTATCCTCAGCAGAAACAGATTTGCTATCTGTCTCAGAGGTATAGCAAAAGGTGCAAAAAAAGTCGTTCTTATGCTCAGCTACCCAAGCGATGAAGTTGGAAATCACATCATCGACATCGACCTTTTGGATGAAGCAGGCATCAACCCTTATACAGATGTACTCACACTTGAAGAATTCGAAGCTAAATTCGGAAAATCAAAGCACACCTTTACAGGAGTTGATTATGTGAACTACTACAAAGGTCTTATTGAAGAAGAAGGTGCTGAAGCGGAAGTCATCTTAGCAAACGATCCAAGAACTATCCTTAAATATACAGACTGCGTTCTTACAGCAGACATCCACACAAGAGCAAGAACAAAGAGACTTCTCAAAAATGCCGGTGCAAAAAAAGTGTTCGGTCTTGATGAGATCCTCACAGAAAGTGTTAACGGAAGCGGATTCAACACCAACTACGGTATCTTAGGAAGCAATAAAGCAACAGAAGACACTGTAAAACTCTTCCCTAACGACTGCACAGACTTTGTAAAAGCTATTCAGGCTGAGATAAAGGAAGCAACAGGAAAAACCATCGAAGTTATGGTATACGGAGACGGTGCTTTTAAAGATCCTGTAGGAAAGATCTGGGAACTTGCAGACCCTGTAGTATCACCGGGATATACCGACGGACTCATCGGAACACCAAACGAAGTTAAAATCAAATATCTTGCCGACAACGATTTTGCTGATCTTAAAGGCGACGAACTTAAAGCAGCTATCTCAGATTATATCAAGAACAAAGACAGCAACCTCGGCGATGCAATGGTAGCTCAGGGCACAACACCAAGAAGACTCACTGACCTTATCGGTTCACTCTGCGACCTTACATCAGGCAGCGGTGATAAAGGTACTCCTATCGTTTATATCCAGGGTTACTTTGATAACTATACAAAATAAAAAACAACACAAAATATGCCTCAGTTCAAAAGAACTGAGGCATTTTATATTTTATCATTTATATACAAATTTCAAAAGTATAGGAGTAATTATAGTTGTCATAACTACCGCCACTACTATCGGTCCTACGAATGCACTTCCTAAAAGACCAAGGGCTACGCCTTTACTCATTACAATAAGCGCCACTTCCCCTCTTGATATCATTCCTGTACCTATCTGGACCGACTCACTTGTAGAATATCCGCAAAGCTTCGCTCCCACACCACACCCTATGATCTTTGTCAATATAGCAACCACTGTTATCAATATAATGAAAACGATCATTACAGAACTTATTTCAACATCAATTATCTTTAATCCTATGCTTGCAAAGAATATAGGCGAAAAATACAGATAAGAAGCT
>JAFQKJ010000009.1 GCA_017397005.1 Bacillota bacterium | reverse complement strand
GCCGGTGTAAACTTTGAGATCACTAAGGTGGACGGCCAGGTGGCATATATCGAAATGGTAGAAGCCAATGTTCTTCCTACATGGGTAAACAGATACAAGCCAAACGGAAAATGGGCATATGATGTAATACCTTTGGATAACAATTACGGTACAAATGCATCATTGACAGCATCAGGAAATGTTTACAGAGCAGACCAGTCCATAGTGGATTCTCTTAATATCGTGGGTTCATCTTATGAAAGAGATGAAGTTGGAAGGATACTCCTTTTCGACGCAAGCAAATGGAAGACTGAAAATACAGAGAACACTGAAGATGCTGAATAGACTGAATGAGATTTTAGAAGACTGCATATCCGCCGCATATGAAGCGGGAGAAGCTATTTTAAAAATATACAATGAAGGATTCCACGTACAGGAAAAGGCAGATCACACTCCTGTAACGGAAGCTGATATAAAAGCCAATCAGATAATTCTGGAAAGACTTATGAAAAAGTATCCTGGTGCTGCTTTTTTAGCGGAAGAGTCTGCAGATGATTTGTCAAGGCAGGAAAAAGACTGGTGTTTCATAATAGACCCTCTTGACGGAACAAAAGAATTCATTAAACGTTCAAATGAATTTACCGTTAATATTGCTTTGGTGAATGATCAGAGACCTGTGTTAGGTGTAGTGTATATACCTGCGCTGCGGGATGTATATTATGCAGTAAAAGGTAAAGGCGCTTTCAAAAAAGAGATAAATAAAGCTCCTGAGAGGATAGGGGTCTCGGATCGTACAAAGGATATCAGAGCTGCGGTCAGCAGATCCAATTCGCCGTCTAACATAAAAGAGATTCTGGCAGGATACGGGATAAAGAATATAATTTTTGCGGGAAGCGCATTAAAAGGCTGTCTTATAGCCTCCGGAAAAGCGGAGATATATTACAGAGGAGGGCTTACCTCGGAATGGGATACTGCAGCTATGCAGTGTATCGTTGAAGAGGCCGGCGGGATACTGCGCCAGCTTGATGACAGCGAAATGCTGTACAATCGTGCAGACACTTTGAACAGGAAAGGATTTTATATCCTTAACCGGGAAGAAAACAAGATCAAACTGAAAGAAGGCAGCGATATATAATGAAGGACTATCAGGAAATATTAAAAGGATATCAGCCGCAGATCATAGAAACTCTCAAAGAACTGATCTCTATAAAGAGCGTGGTTTTGGAGGCAGAGGGAAATATGCCTTTTGGCAAAGGCGTTGATGATGCGTTTTCCTATATGTTGGATAAGAGCAGATATCTTGGATTCAGGACCTTTGATGCAGACCGTTTCGGAGGTCATGCAGAAATGGGAGAAGGAGAGGAATGTATGGGCATACTTGCCCATCTTGACGTTGTTCCGGAAGGCGAAGGCTGGACATATGATCCTTTTGGAGCAGTGATCGAAAACGGAAGGATGTACGGAAGAGGCACTAACGATGATAAGGGCCCGGCAGTAGCAGCACTGTATGCAATGAAAGCTGTTATGGAAAGCGGAGCACCTCTTAAAAAGAAAGTTCGACTGATTTTTGGCCTTGATGAAGAAGCGGGAGAGTGGGAAGGTATATCTAAATATCTTGAAGCTGCAGGAACTCCTGATTTTGGGTTTACTCCTGATGCGGATTTTCCTCTGGTCCATGCAGAAATGGGCATCCTTGTGTTTGATATAGTAAAAAAATTCAAGAAAACATCGAGACAGGGCATAGTGCTTAAAAGCATAACCGGCGGCCAGGCCTATAATATGGTTGCGGACAAGTGCAGCGCTGTGATCACGGCAGACAATTATTCCCTTATAAAAGAAAAAGTCGATGATTTCAGAAAAAGGACCGGATATGAGATATCTTACAGACCAAAGGGCAGAAGTCTTGAGATAAAGACAGAAGGCGTGCCGGCCCACGGAGCAAGGCCTGACAAAGGGCTTAATGCTATATCAGTTATGATGTTTTTCCTTAAAGAAATAAACTTTGAGAATGAAGATGTGAATGACTTTGTTCAGTTTTACAACGATAAGATAGCGTTTAACCTTCATGGTAAGAATATAGGTGTAGGATTTAAAGATGAGGTTTCCGGAGATCTTATATGGAACAGCGGAGTTATCCGATGTGACGAAGAAATGGGAAGCCTGACTGTAAATGTAAGATACCCTGTTACAGGCACTATGGAGGCTGTTTATGAAGGCATAGCTCCACATTTGGATGAATTCGGATGCGGTGTAGTAAAAGGACCTCATAAAGCAGGGATATATATTCCTGAAGATGACGACCTTATAGTCACTCTTATGGATATTTACAGAAAACATACAGGGGACAATGAAACAAGGCCTATAGTTACAGGCGGTGGAACATATGCAAGAGCAATGAATAAGGCTGTGGCATACGGCATAAAGTTCCCGGGAGAAGAAGCAACAGAACATCAGAAAAACGAATATATCGATATTGAAAATATGATGAAAGGCGCCGCTATATATGCGGAAGCGATCTACAGGCTTTGCTGTGAAGAATAGCGAGGGATGTATATGATAAAAGAGTTTCACACAGTAAATGAACAGGGAACAAAGGAAATAGCCAAAGCTTTTGCGGCTGAACTGAAACCGGGAGATCTGGTATGCCTTTACGGAGATCTTGGCAGCGGAAAGACTGCTTTCAGTAAGTCCGCTATTGAAGCTTTGGGTGTGACAGAAATGGTAACAAGTCCTACTTTTACTATAGTTCGTGAATACGAAGGAAGGATCCCGGTGTATCATTTTGATGTTTACAGGGTACATAGTGAAGAGGATATGTTTGAGATAGGGTACGAAGAATATTTTTACGGAAAAGGTGTCTGCTTTATCGAATGGGCGGAGCTGATAGAAGAACTTTTGCCGGAAAAAGTATATAAAATATTTCTTCAGTATACAGATGAAGAGGACGGGAGGATGATCCGAATTGAATATCCTGGCAATTGAGACAACTGCAGCATTTGCATCAGCGGCAATAATTGATAAGGATGAATTTGTTCATGAGGTTATTTCCGAAGGCAATTTTACTCACCTTCAGAACCTGATCCCTTTGGTAGATCAAGTGCTGGAAGAATGTGATATGAAGCTTAGCCAGATAGAAGGGATAGCTGTTTCCAGAGGCCCGGGTTCTTTTACAGGGATAAGGATAGGAATGTCCACAGCAAAGGCGCTGGCTCAGGCTTTAAATGTTAAAGTGGCGGAGGTGCCTACTTTAAAGGCAATGGCTTTAAATTTCTACAATTTTGGCGGGATAGTCTGTCCTATACTTGATGCAAGAAGAAATCAGGTTTATTCCGCAGCATATACTTTTGAAGAAGATGAACAGGTGGAACTTTATCCTGAAGGAGCATATTTCCTTGATGAAGTCATCGAAAAACTTGCAGGCAAAGGCCCTGTTATATTTATTGGAGATGGAGTTAGCAATGATGCCATCAGAAACGGGCTTGAAGGAGCTATCGGAAGAGAAGCTTTCTTTGCGGCATCTGATAAAAGGATACAGACGGCTGAGATGGTTGCGGTGCTGGGTTTGGAGATACATAAGGCAGGTGGAGCGGTATCTTATGTTGAGGCGCAGCCTGAGTACCTAAGAAAATCGGAAGCAGAAAGAAATCTGGAGTTGAAAAAATGCGGACAGAAATAAGAAGGATGACATCTGATGATATAGATGAAGTGCTTGTGATCGAGGAATCCTGTTTTGAGGACCCCTGGTCAAGAGAAGCTTTCGAATCGGAAATGAGCGGACTTAATCCTTGCGTCTATTTTGTTGCAGTACAGGGAGACAGGCTTTGCGGATATATGGGGATTTGGCATATACTTGATGAAGGTCATGTAACAAATGTAGCCGTTCATCCGGAATACAGAGGTCAAGGTATAGGTAGTAAGTTGGTAGAAACTGCGGTTTCTGACGGCATATCTAAAGGCCTGACAGCTTTTACTCTTGAAGTGAGAAAGAGCAACGAAACAGCTCAAGGGCTGTATAAAAAATTCGGATTTGAATCCGTAGGAATAAGAAAAAGGTATTATGCCAATAACGAAGATGCACTGATAATGTGGCATCATATTTGATAAATTAAGAACAGGGTATAAAACACTGCCTGGGAAAGATACTAAGTAAAAGATATTCTTTCGGGGAGGGTTTTATGAGATACGATGACAGAAGAGAGTATTATGACTATAACGAGGAAATGTGTTTCGTGGCATCTAACTGCAGAAGTTTTAAAAGACGAAGAAGTGTAAATTCCTTTAATATGTCAGATTACAGAGCCTGCGATAACTGTGTGCATTACACCGCTGACAGGAGATGCTCTGTCAATAAACAAGATACGGAAGTATTTAGAAATTCTCTTTGGTAAGATAGGAGATACAATGAAGCTGAGACCACCAAAAAACGGAAAAGAATATATATGTCTGGCAATTGAATCCAGCTGCGATGAAACGTCAGCTGCTGTGGTTGTGAACGGAAGAAAAGTGCTGTCAAATATAATATCTTCACAGATAGATATTCATAAAGAGTATGGCGGAGTTGTTCCGGAAATTGCATCGAGGCACCATTTGAACAACATAAATCCGGTCATAGATGAAGCCTTAGAAGAGGCGGGCATAGGATTTAAAGACATAGATTTTATAGGAGTAACAAACAGACCGGGGCTGATAGGAGCGCTGCTTATAGGCACTGCAACAGCAAAAGCCCTTGCTTATGCTTTGGATGTTCCTCTTATAGGAGTTCACCATATAAGAGGGCATATCTGTGCGAACTATATTGCTTATCCTGAGCTGGAACCGCCGTTTACTTCTCTCATAGTTTCCGGAGGACATTCGACTCTGGCGGATGTAAAGGGATATAACGAATATGAGATAGTTGGACAGACCAGAGATGATGCAGCAGGAGAAGCCTTTGACAAGGTTGCAAGAGTTTTGGGCCTGGGATATCCGGGAGGCCCTTTGCTGGACAAGCTGGCAAAAGAAGGGGATCCTGAAGCCATACATTTTAAGAGAGTTTATCTTGAAAATGACAGTTATGATTTCAGTTTCAGCGGCACAAAAACAGGGGTGCTGAATTATCTGAACGGAAAAAGACAGAAAAAAGAACCTGTAAATGATGCAGATGTGGCGGCCAGCTTCCAGGCGGCTGTAGTGGAAGTTCTTGTAAACAAGAGCATAAGACTTGCGAAGGAAAGAGGAAGAGACAAGATCGTTCTCGCCGGAGGAGTTGCAGCCAACAGCTGTTTGCGAAAAACAATGGAAGAAAAATGCAGAGAAAACGGTATAAAACTATGTATGCCTCCGCTGATCCTGTGTACAGACAACGCTGCGATGATAGGCGCGGCAGCATACTATGAGTTTATGGAAGGAAACTGCGGCGACGGTATGGATCTGGATGCATATGCCACTGCAGCTTTATAATGATAACTAAAAAATACCCATCAAGAATTGTCTTGATGGGTATGATTTTATATATTTATTCTGATCTAGGTATTAAACAGCTTCTTCCACGTATTTTGTTAAATCGCCAACGAGGGAGAATTTTTCTGCATCTTCATCAGGGATCTCAATGCCGAACTCATCTTCTATAGCCATGATGATTTCTACTGCATCCAGTGAATCTGCTTCCAGATCTTTGGTTAAAGAAGTTCCGAGAGTAATCACTGAATCGTCTTCGAGTGCAAGCTGCTCAGCAATGATCTCTTTGATTTTTTCAAATACCATAATTTACCTCCAAGTTAAGGAAAATATTTCCTGTTTTCTGTGATTTTAATGTAAATAATTATATAGTAATGTATACAAAGGTGCAACTTTTTAATATTAAAAATTTGTTAAATATTGCTACCCAAGCCATTCTTCATAAAGCTGTTCCAAGATCGCTTCAGATTCTTTAAGTTCGATGTCTGCGGCTCTCATTTTTTCCGGATTTGAGAAGACCTCCTCAAGGCACATATATTCATGAAGTTCAGTGATCCTTTTCTCAAGGGCCGCGATGTTTTCTTCCAGCTTTTTCAGTTCCTTTTTTTTGTTTCTTTCCGCCTGAGCCTTTTCTTTTTCCTTGCGCCGTTCTTCTTTCTGTTTGGTTTTTGTCATAGCTGTTTCCGGAGCAGATGCAGGTAAGCTTTCTTCCTTATCTGCAGCAGTAAACTGAGCTTTCTTTTCCAGATAATAATCATACTGGCCCAAATACTCTGTTAAACCCTTTTCCTCCAGTTCCAATATCCTTGAAGGGATCTTGTTAAGGAAATATCTGTCGTGGGATACCATAAGAAGGGTCCCTGGGAAATCCAGCAAAGCATCTTCAAAAACTTCCTTGGACGGTATATCCAGATGGTTTGTAGGTTCGTCCATCACCAGAAAGTTTGCGCCTGTCATCATTATTTTTAAAAGAGAGAGTCTTGCTTTTTCTCCTCCGCTTAAGGAACCTACCTTTTTGAATACATCATCTCCTCTGAAAAGGAAACTGCCGAGAATATTTCTCAGTTCTTTTTGAGTGTAAAGCCTGTAGCTTGAGTGAAGCTCTTCAAGAACCGTTTTTT
This sequence comes from Bacillota bacterium, assembly GCA_017397005.1. GTDB lineage: Bacteria > Bacillota > Clostridia > Peptostreptococcales > Anaerovoracaceae > RGIG1899. The sequence continues at coordinate 9,581 of JAFQKJ010000009.1, read as the reverse complement.
CCGGATTTAAAAGATCCTGTTCCTGGTCGTAATAGCCGATAACTACATTTTGACCCAGCTTCACAGTGCCTGCATCAGGGCATGCTTTGTCAAGTAAAATTTTAAGCAGGGTGGTCTTTCCTGTGCCGTTTGCCCCTATAAGGCAGATACGCTCATCTTTTTTTATATCAAATTCCACATTTTCAAACAGCTGTCTTGCTTCGAAAGACATAGACAGATCTTTGCCTGAAGCCACATCATTACCGCTGTTTATGCCGGTCTTAAAATGAAGCTTCATCCTGTCAAAAGAGGTTTCCGGTCTTTCGAGACGTTCCATTCTTTCCAGCATTTTTTCTCTTGATTTTGCTCTGTTGGCAAGCTTTTCTGTGCCGTGCTGTTTAAAACGGCGGATCATCTCTTCCTGCTTTTCTATTTCTTTCTGATTGGCTTCATAAGCTTTCATTGCTGCCGCTTCTTTTTCTTTTTTTCTTGTGATGTAATCAGTGTAATTACAATTGTATATAGAAAGCGTGTGATTTTGAACTTCGAAAATTCGAGTCACTGTTTTATCAAGAAAATATCTGTCATGAGAAATAAGTATTATAGTTCCCGGATAAGACCTTAACTGCAGTTCCAGCCATCTTAATGTATCTATATCAAGATGATTGGTGGGTTCATCCAGAAGAAGGATGTCTGGTTTTTTAATAAGCAAAGCCCCCAAAGAAAGCCGTGTCTTTTCCCCGCCGCTCAAAGAATCTATTTTTTTTGAGTAATCACTTTCGGAGAATCCCAAAGCGGTCAATATGCCTTTTATCTCGCTTTTATAGCCGTATCCGTTTTGTGCTGCAAAATCATCCGATAGACGAGCGTATTCTTCCATCAAGTTATCCGTCTCTTCTCCTTTAGAAGCTTTCAGGGAGATCTCATCAGCTATTGAATTTATCCTTTCCTCCATAGCTATTATGTGAGAGAAGAAAGAAAGGAATTCTTCATATATGGTTTTTTCGCTTTCAAAATTGCCGTGCTGTTTGAGATAACCCATTTTTGCGCCGGGCGCAATGGACACAGTCCCGTCGTCAGGAGACAGTGCACCGCCTATGATATTTAGAAGCGTAGTCTTGCCGGCCCCGTTAAGTCCTACAAGCCCAATACGGTCTTTCTCGTTTATATTAAAAGTTATATTATTTAAAATGTTATCTATACCATAAGATTTGCTGACATTTTTTGCTGATATGATTGTCATAATATTTCCCTTCTGTTTTTGATATAGTCGGAAGAAATAATATATATTCGTTTATTTCGCGGATATTATACCATAGAATCTTTTTATTTGCGAAAAATTATGTTATAATTACATATAAACTTTGTTCTCAAAGGAGAAAATTTATGTATTCTAAAGAAAAACAGCCTGTATCACCATCGGTAATACGTAGACTTCCTAAATACAGAAGGTCTTTGCTTGAACTTCAGAGCAGAGGGATATCAAGGATATCTTCAAAGGAACTCAGCAGGATAACCGGTCTGACCGCATCACAGATAAGGCAGGATCTGAACAATTTCGGCGGCTTTGGACAGCAGGGTTACGGATACAATGTAGAGGAGCTTTTCAAAGAAGTTGACGGTATACTGGGTCTTGATAAAGAATATAATGTGGTCTTAGTAGGATTCGGAAATCTGGGTCAGGCGGTAGCGAACTACCTGCAGAATAAAATAGGGTTCAACTTATCCGCTATATTTGATATAAATCCTAACCTTATAGGAACAGAACTCAGGGGTATGGCTGTTCAGAATTTCTCGGGTCTGAATCAGTTTATGAAAGAAAATAAAGTAGATATAGGCATAATTGCTACAGATAAAAGCAGCGCTCAGAGCGTGTCAAACATGCTTTGCGCCGGAGGTGTAAAAGGTATATGGAATTTTGCACCGCTGGATCTTATAGTGCCTTACTCTGTAGTGCTTGAGAATGTTCATCTCAGCGACAGTCTTTATACTCTTGCGTATTACATAAACAATCATGGAAAATAGAATAATTGAACGAGGTGTTTGAGGTAAATTAAAATGCCCACAAATAAAAAAATGTGGCGTAAAGCCACATTTTTTATGTTCGTATATTAAGCTTCTACGATAGCATCTACTGGGCATGAAGCTGTGCAAGCACCACAGTCGATGCACTGGCTAGCGTCGATTGTGAAAGCAGCGCCGCCTTCAACGATAGCGCCTACTGGACAATCGCCCTGGCATGAACCGCAACCGATGCGATCATCTTTAATTTTGTAAGCCATGATATTACCTCCTTCTATGATGACACTCCGTTACATAGTAACGAACTACGCAAACATTATAACAGATTAGTTTACCTATAACAACATTTTTTTATTCGTAAATAGGAGTTTTGAAAAATAATTTGTAAGTATTTTGAAGAATCAATACAGGTGAAAGTATGGAAATTTACGGCTTGGTTGGAAAAAGCGGAACCGGAAAAAGTTACCAGTCTTTGAGCATATGCAGGGAGAGAGGAATACCCTGCCTGATAGACGACGGCCTTTTTATCGGACAAAACAGAATATACGGAGGGAAGTCCGCAAAGAGAGCCGGAACCAAGATCGGAGCGGTGAAGACTGCTTTATTTTCTGAAGATATCCATAAAGAAGAAGTGGTAAAGGCTATAAGAAAAAGAGATCCTGAATCCATCCTTATATTAGGCACTTCAGACAAGATGATCTACAGGATAGCGGAGCGGCTGGAGCTTCCAAAACCGAAAGAACTGATAAAGATAGAAGATGTCTGCAGCGAAGAGGATATAATGACGGCTCAGACCCACAGGAGCCAAAGCGGAAAGCATGCTATACCTGTGGCAACGTTCCAGCTTAAAAGAGAGTTTTCCGGGTATTTCTTAAGACCGCTGAAAATCTTTAGGAGAGTGGGTTCTAAAAGTACGATGGTGGCGGAAAAATCGGAAGTAAGACCTACTTTCAGCTATCTGGGAGGGTATACGATATCCGAGAGGGCTGTTTATGACATCATTAAATGTGCTGTGAGAGAAAATAAATCTGTGCAAAAGATCACAGGCATGGATATACTCAAGGAAGATGCAGGCATGGGGATATATATGGATGTGATCATGAAGTACGGCATCCGGGTGAAAGATGCAGCAGAAGAAATGCAGGCAGTGATACTGAAAGAAGTGGAAGAACTTACGGGTTTTCATATAATTGGAGTAAATATAACTATAAAAGGATTAGCGTAGAGAATAAGATATGTACGACAGGATAAGAGAAGAGAATAACAGTGTATCAGTATACGGTGTAAGAGATTTTGAACTGAAGGACATTTTCGAATGCGGGCAGTGTTTCAGATGGAATGAAAAGGAAGACGGATCTTACTCCGGAGTAGCGTTCGGGAAAGCGGTAAATGTGTCGTTCTTAAAAGATCTTGATGACGAAGAAGGGACCCTTGTTATAAAAAACTGCACCGAAGAAGATTTTAATAATATATGGAAGAAATATTTTGACCTGGAAAGGGATTACGGAGGGATAAAACAAACTTTGACTTTGGATGATGAAGTCATGAGGACGGCCGTGGACTACGGAAGAGGTATCAGACTCCTGAATCAGGATGAATGGGAAACTCTGATATCTTTTATATTGTCTCAAAACAGAAATATCCCTCTTATAAAGAAAAGTGTAGAGGAGATCTGCAGAAGGTACGGACAGCAGATAAAAGATGAAGAAGGAAATGTATGTTATGCATTTCCGACGCCGGAGGCTTTAGCAAAAGTGCCGGTTGAAGAATTTGAAGAGTGTAAGCTGGGATATAGAGCTAAATATGTGGCAGAGACTTCAAGGGTGGTGGCCCGGGAGCCGGAAAAGCTTTACAAAATGACAAAAGCATCATACAAAGAAGCGTTTGATTATCTTAATGGACTGTGCGGGGTGGGCCCAAAGGTGGCCAACTGTATACTCCTGTTTTCCATGGAAAAGTACTCAAGTTTTCCTATAGATGTGTGGGTAAGAAGATTAATGTCTGTGCTTTACGGAACTGACGAGAACGATTTAAAGGAAATAAGGGAGTATTCCGATAAAAATTTCGGGGATTTAGGAGGATTTGCACAGCAGTACTTGTTTTATTATGCAAGAGAGAATAATATAGGCAAGTGAGATGCATTTCAGACAAAGAACAGATCATAAATTATAAGAAAGAGAGAGAGAAGTATGATATTTACAGGAACCATAGTAAATGCTGCAGCAATAGTGGTATGCGCCATTTTAGGAACTTTCATTATTAAAAATGTGCCGGAAAGGTTTAATGAAATAATAATCAAAGCGGTAGGTCTTTCCGTATTGTTTGTGGGACTGTCCGGCGCTTTTGACAACGAGAATGTTATGCTCCTTATCATAAGTATGGTGGTCGGAAGCATAATAGGAGAGTTTATAGATATAGACGGAAAGATGAATAAACTTGGAGATCTTGCTGAGAAAAAGCTTGGATTCGGGGAAGGAAGTTTTTCAAAAGGATTTGTTACAGCATCTATCCTTTTCTGTACCGGATCTATGGCAATAGTAGGTGCTATGAACAGCGGTCTTTCTTTAGACCATAATATGCTCTTTGCAAAATCGATACTGGACGGAGTTATATCGATAGTGTTTGCAGGGACTATGGGTATCGGAGTTGCCTTTTCAGCCATACCTATCCTGATATACGAAGGGGGCATTACTCTTATCGCATCTTTCGTAGGGGAATTCATGACTCAGCAGATGATAACTGAAATGTCTGCCGTAGGCAGTCTGATAATAGCCGGAATAGGATTTAATTTCCTGGATATAAAACAGATCAAAGTTGCCAATATGATCCCTGCAATGTTCGTTCCATGCGTTTATTTTGCATTTTTAGGTCTGATCTAAGTCAAAAAAATATATTTGACATGGCATTTTAGTGAAAAAATTTAAAAAAATCAAAAAATTTGAAATTTGTTTCATTTTACTATTGAAAAACGGAAAAGAATGGTTATAATAGTGTTAGCACTCTAAGATAATGAGTGCTAACAATTTGCAAAAAATAATTTTAATATAATTAAGGAGGTTTTTTATGAATATTAAACCATTAGGCGACAGAGTCGTAATCAAAATGCTTGAAGCTGAAGAAAAATCAAAGGGCGGCATCTTCCTCCCAGGTCAGACAAAAGAAGAACCACAGATCGCTGAAGTAGTAGCAGTAGGCCCTGGCGAAGTTCAGGATGGAAAAAATGTTCCAATGCAGGTAAAAGTTGGCGATAAGATCTTATTCCCTAAGTTCATGGGCGTAGAAGTAAAAGTTGGCGGCGAAGAACTCATAGTTATCTCAGAAAAAGATATCTTTGCAGTGCTTGTTTAGTTTAGAAAGAATAACATATTAGACGGAGGGTTATATAATGCCAAAAGAAATTAGATTTTCAGAAGACGCTAGAAGAAAAATGGAAGCAGGCGTTAACAAATTAGCTAACGCTGTTAAAATCACACTTGGACCTAAAGGCAGAAACGTTATACTCGACAAGAGATTCGGACTTCCTATCATCACAAACGACGGTGTTACTATCGCTAGAGAAATCGAACTCGAAGACAGATACGAAAATATGGGCGCTCAGATGGTAAAAGAAGTTGCTACAAAGACAAACGACGTAGCAGGCGACGGCACAACAACAGCTACACTCCTTGCTCAGATCATGATCAGAGAAGGTATGAGAAACGTTGCTGCAGGCGCAAATCCAATGGGCCTTAAAAAAGGTATGGAATTAGCTGCAGAAGTTGCTGTTGGAGAATTAAAGAAGATCTCAAAACAGGTTGACGGCAAAGCTCAGATCGCACAGGTCGCTTCAATCTCAGCTGGCGACAAAGATATCGGAGAACTCATCGCTAATGCTATGGATAAAGTAGGCGTTGAAGGCGTTATCACAGTTGAAGAATCTCAGTCAATGGGAACAGAACTCGAAGTAGTAGAAGGTATGCAGTTCGAAAGAGGATACCTCTCATCATACATGGTAACAGACAGCGAAAAAATGGAAGCTGTATTTGACAATCCTTTCATCCTCATCACAGACAAGAAGATCACTCAGGGTCAGGAATTAGTTCCTATCCTCGAACAGGTTTCACAGGTTGGAGGAAAACTCTTAGTTATCGCTGAAGACGTTGAAGGCGAAGCTCTTGCTGTATTAGTAGTAAACAAGATCAGAGGACTTATCGACAGCGTAGCTGTTAAAGCTCCTGGTTTCGGTGACAGAAGAAAAGAAATGCTCAGAGATATCGCTATCTTAACAGGCGGTACTGTAGTAGAATCAGACCTCGGCATGGATCTCAGAGAAGCTACATTAGAAATGCTTGGAAGAGCTGGTTCGATCAAAGTTGATAAAGACAAGTGCGTTATCGTTAACGGCGCTGGAGACAAACTTAAGATCGAAGACAGAGTTAACCAGATCAAAGGCCTCATCGAAATCGAAAAATCAGATTTCAGCAAAGAAAAACTTCAGGAAAGACTTGCTAAGATGGCAGGCGGCGTAGCTGTTATCAAAGTTGGTGCTGCTACAGAAACAGAACTTACAGAAAGAAAATACAGAATCGAAGATGCTCTCAACGCTACAAGCGCAGCTGTTGAAGAAGGTTACGTATCAGGCGGCGGTGTTGCATTAGTTAACGTATACGCTCCAGTAGAAAAATTCGTTAAGACATTAAACGGAGACATCAAGACAGGTGCTTCTATCGTATTAAGAGCTCTCGAAGAACCACTTAGACAGATCGCTGCTAACGCTGGTTACGAAGGATCTATCATTGTAGAAAAAGTTAAGAAGAGCAAGCTTGGTATTGGCTTCAATGCTGCTACAGAACAGTATGTAAACATGGAAGAAGCTGGTATCATCGACCCAACAATGGTAACAAGATCAGCTCTTCAGAACGCTGTTTCAGCATCAGCACTCCTTCTCACAACAGAAGCTGCTATCACTGATACAGAAGATCCAATGGCTAAACTCCACGGCGCACCAGACTCAATGGGTATGGGCGGCATGATGTAATAACCCTGATCGATAAAAAACATAACGGATGCTTTCGAAGCATCCGTTATTTTTGTTTTTGATAATCCCTTGTAAAGGGAAGCAAAATATTGTACAATGAACGTTAAACTATAACAATGTTTGATTTGATAATGATATATTTAAGTATAAGAGAGGAAGGTGCAGAAAATGGCTTATTTTTACGAAGAACCGTCAAGAACATTCAGTGAGTACCTGCTGGTTCCGGGATATTCTTCAGCAGAATGTATCCCTGCGAATGTTAGTTTAAAAACTCCTGTGGTAAAATACAGAAAGGGTCAGGAAGAACCTGCTCTGTCAATGAATATCCCTATGGTATCTGCGGTAATGCAGGCGGTATCAGGAGAAAAAATGGGTATAGCCCTTGCAAGAGAAGGCGGTATCTCATTTATATTCTGTTCTCAGTCTATAGAAAGTCAGGCTGAAATGGTAAGAAAGGTCAAAAAGTTCAAGGCGGGATTCGTTCAGAGTGACTCAAACATCAGACCGGACCAGACATTAAAGGATATCCTTGATCTTAAAGAAAAAAGCGGCCATTCAACAGTTGCTGTAACAGATGACGGTACAAGCCAGGGCAAGCTTCTTGGTATAGTAACAAGCAGAGATTACAGGATAAGCAGAATGTCTCTCGATGAAAAGGTCGAATCATTCATGACACCTTTTGAAAAGCTCATTTGTGCAAAAGACGGGATCACTCTAAGTGAAGCAAACGATATCATCTGGGAACACAAATTAAATGCACTTCCTATCGTAGACGAAAATCAGAGACTTACAAACTTTGTATTCAGAAAAGACTACGCAGCTCATAAAGAAAATCCAAACGAACTTCTCGACGACAAAAAGAGACTCATCGTTGGAGCGGGTATAAATACAAGAGACTTTGCGGCAAGAGTTCCTGCACTGGTAGAAGCAGGAGTTGACGTGGTATGTATCGACTCTTCAGAAGGATTCTCAGAATGGCAGAAGATCACTATAGACTGGATCAGAGAACATTACGGCGATACAGTAAAAGTTGGTGCCGGCAATGTGGTAGACAAAGAAGGTTTCAGATTCTTGGCAGAAGCAGGAGCTGATTTTATAAAAGTAGGTATCGGCGGCGGCTCTATCTGTATAACAAGAGAAACAAAGGGTATAGGCAGAGGGCAGGCTACAGCTCTTATAGACGTTTGCGAAGCAAGAGATGAATATTTCAAGGAAACAGGTATATACATTCCTGTATGTTCCGACGGCGGTATCGTATATGACTATCATATGACTCTCGCTTTGGCTATGGGTGCAGACTTCCTCATGCTTGGAAGATATTTCTCAAGATTTGATGAAAGCCCGACAAACAGACTCAACATCAACGGAAATTACGTTAAAGAGTACTGGGGAGAAGGTTCAAACAGAGCAAGAAACTGGCAGAGATATGATATGGGCGGAGACTCCAAGCTTTCCTTCGAGGAAGGTGTTGATTCATACGTACCATATGCAGGAAGTCTTAAAGATAACGTAGGTCTTACACTCAGCAAGATCAGATCTACAATGTGCAACTGCGGAGCTCTTTCTATCGAAGAACTTCAGCAGAAAGCGAAGATCACTATGGTATCAGCAACAAGTATCGTAGAAGGCGGAGCTCATGACGTTATCCTTAAAGACAGAGATATTTCTGTAATGAACAGATAATATATGAAAATGTAAATGGAGACTCCCTTTTCAGGGAGTCTTTGTTGTATAAATATATAGGCATCAGGAAGGACATAAAATGAAAGATGAGAGATTAAAGAAGCAGATGGAATTTGCTTTGGAGATAGATAAGGAAAAGAACATCTTCAGGCAGACTCACTTGTCAGGGAAGGGCAGAAGAGAAAACGATGCAGAGCATGCCTGGCATATGGCAATGATGATATATCTGCTCAAAGAATATGCTAATGAGGAAATAGATATTGCCAAAGCTATGATGATGGCCCTGCTTCATGATGTTGTAGAGATAGATGCGGGAGATACTTATGCATATGATACTGAAGGATTAAAGCTTCAAAAGGAAAAGGAAGCCAAGGCGGCAGAAAGGATATTCGGGCTGCTTCCTGATGATCAGAGAGATGAGATGAAAGCCTTGTTTGAAGAATTTGAGGCGCATGAATCGCCGGAAGCAAGATTTGTACGGGTGATCGACAACCTGCAGCCTTTGATGCTGAATGATTCAAACAGAGGAGGAGACTGGATAGAGCATAAAGTAACTAAATCCCAGATTTATAAAAGAAATCAGAAGACCGGAAGCGGATCTGAAAAACTGTGGGAGTATATTCAGGAACTTATTCAAAGGAATATAGACAGAGGGAGCATCAGAGATGAATAGCTGTCTGAATATTGCAAAGAGCGGATAAAGAAAGGGTTGTTATACTCTGTTATAGGATGATATAATATTCAAAATTTATAAAGGAGAGACGAGATGAGAAAAGAGATAAATTTATTTGATCACACAAATGAGATCATAAAGGAAATGCAGGAAGGTGCCCTGCTCACAACAAAATGTGATGGTAAAGTAAACACAATGGCTATCGGC
>JAFQKJ010000077.1 GCA_017397005.1 Bacillota bacterium | reverse complement strand
TACATAATCTCTGAACCATGATCCCAGTGAGATATGCCATCTTCTCCAAAACTCTGTGATGCTTTTAGAAATATACGGATAGTTGAAGTTTTCCATAAACTTAAATCCAAGTATCCTGCCCAGACCTATTGCCATATCACTGTAACCGGAAAAATCAAAATATATATATAAGGTGAATGTCACCGCATAGATCCAGTAGAACATCACAGAAGGCTCCGCCGATGCTCTGAATACGTCACACAGCTGCGCTAAATTATTTGCTATCAAAACTTTCTTGGAAAGACCTATCACAAATTTCCTTATTCCCCAGGCAATATCCTCAAAAGTATGGACCCTGTTTTCCAGCTTGTCCTTTACATCAGTGTAACGTACTATAGGACCCGCCACCAGTTGAGGGAACATAGAAATATAGGCCGCAAGATTTATAAAATTCTTCTGCGCCGCCGCATCTCCTCGGTATACGTCTATAAGATAACTCAAAAGCTGGAAAGTATAGAAACTGATACCTACAGGAAGGGCTATCCTTAAGAAAGGTAAGGACATTCCTGTTGCTGCGTTGAAGTTTTCTATAAAGAAATCCGCATACTTAAAACAGCAGAGTATTGCTGCACTGCATATGACCGATAATGCCAGCCATAATTTTGCCTTTCCTGTACCCTTATGTTTTTCTATGAGGATCCCAAACAAATACCCCAAAATAACAGTCCCCATCATAAGGAATACATATTTGGGCTCTCCCCATGCATAAAACACAAGACTGGCTGCCAATAAAGCTCCATTTTTCAGTTGTTTAGGCACCGCAAAATACAGCAACAGCGCTGCGGGCAAAAAATAGTACAAAAACGGTATTCCTGAAAAGACCATTTAGGATATCTCCTTAATATAAATTCAGGGTGCGTATCTCTCCGCACCCCGTTTTAGTTACAACTGATATTGTTTACTGCTCAAATGATTTTGGGCTCATTACGAAAAACACTTTGTTTCCCACTGCAGACACTACAGTTTCTTCAGCAGAAGTACAGATATTCCATCTTGGATCTGCATTGCTCTTTAATGTGCTTACAAATTCTGATGCATCTGTTCCTTCTTCAAGAACAAAAATATATCCTATAAACGGAATGGTTCCTATTCCCGGCGCAAACATCACACCTTCACTGAATCCTGTGATCTCAGCATTGCCGAAACCTGTAAGAAGTCCCGGTGTTACAGGTGCTGTTCCACCCTGAAACAGAATAACAGGGTTTTGAAGAAGTTTGTCTGCTATTGCCTGAGCACTTGATCCGCCTGCAATAGATTTGAATTCTGCAGACAGAGTCTGAGCTACAGTAGCGCTTGTGCTGCCCTGATCCTGCTGACCTTCGTCTTTAGTTGATTCGTTTTTATCAGCTTCCTGTTTTACATCTTCTTTTTGATCTTTATCAGCATTTTCTTCTGCATCTTTATCAGCTTCTTCATTTTCATCATTATCCTCAGATCCCGGTTCCTGAGTATCTGACACATTTGCTTCATTGTTTGCAGGATCTTCTGATTCGTCTGATCCGCAAGCCGCTAAAGAAAATACCATAACTAAAACCATTAATAATGCGATTAATCTCTTCACTTCTTTTCTCCTTTTACGTAATATAATAGCAATTTGAATTTTACTGTATATGCCGTAAAATTACAACTGATAATTCGTATTTGGTAAATATTATTTCATATTTTTTCAAAAGCATCCCTAAGTTTTTCAACTGCCTTTTTTTCTATTCGGCTCACATACGACCTGGATATCCTTAAAATTTTTGCCACTTCCCTTTGTGTTTTGCAAGGGGCATCCCCCAGACCATATCTCATGATGATGACCGTTCGCTCTCTTTCCGTAAGTTCATCCTGAAGTATACGATACAGCTTCTTTATCTGCATCTTAGTCTCCACATCATCAAGTATACTGTCAGGGTCAGTTCCCAAAACATCATTGAAACTGATCTCATTCCCTTCTTTATCTACCCCAATAGGTTCATTCAAGCTTATCTCGACTTTGTTCTTTTTGGTAGTCCTCAAATGCATAAGCAGTTCGTTTTCTATGCATCTTGCCGCATAGGTGGCCAGTCTTACCCCTTTCCCTCTTTTATATGTATTCACTGATTTTATAAGCCCGATGGTGCCTATGGATATAAGATCGTCCGGATCTTTCCCTGTATTCGAGTATTTTTTTACTATGTGGGCCACCAGCCTTAAATTATGCTCTATAAGCTTATTCTTGGCGTCAAGGTCTCCATTTTCCTCATATGCAGTAAGATATATCTCCTCTTCTTCCTCCGTCAAAGGCTTTGGAAAAGAATTCCCCATTGAAACATATGACGAAAGCAATACCAAAGGGTTTGCCAGAAGCAGAGAAGTCAGCAGCAGGGATATACTCATATTTCACTTCCTTTCATTAAAATATATGCACCACTGCCTGGTCAGTTTCTATTGCCCCAAATAAAAACAACGGAAGACCTTTCGATCTTCCGCATATTTCAATTTATTAAAATCATCTACAGATCCTTATCTGAACCTTTAAATTCCTGTATCACATTACCTCCGTCTACTATGAGTTCCTGACCTGTTATATACGATGCTTTGTCTGACGCCAAAAATACCACCGCATTTGCAACTTCTTCAGGAGTTGAACTTCTTCCAAGAGGTGTGTTCTGTCCTCCAAGAGCTCCGCGCTTTGACTGAGCAGCTGTTTTGATCCAGCCCGGAAGGACATTGTTTATAGTAATGCCTTTTCCTCCAACTTCGATAGCGATAGCCTTGCTCATGCCGTTTACCGCTGCTTTTGCTGCACCGTAAGCGCTGTCACCGCTGGCACTTACCACAGGACCTGTTACTGAAGAAACGTTTACGATCCTGCCGTAGCCTGCATCGATCATAGTTGGGATTATATTCCTTATCATATTAAAGGTGATGCCCAGATTTCTTTCAACAACCAGATCCCACTGTCCGTAAGGCATTTCATTGAAATTCGGAGATTTGTCCTTTTGTCCCACCTGAGCAAGACCAGCGTTGTTTACAAGCACATCTATCTTTCCGAAATCCGCCAGGATCTGAGCAACAACTTTCTCGACTTCATCTCTGTCCATCAGATTAGCCACATAACCCTTAGCTTCTCCGCC
>JAFQKJ010000076.1 GCA_017397005.1 Bacillota bacterium | reverse complement strand
TAAGACTCCTGAAGAAGATGTTAAACGCAGAGATTTCACCATGAACGGTCTTCTCTATCATCCTGATGAGGGTGTCTTAGATCTAGTCGACGGAGTCAAAGATATCGAAGCCGGCATCATCAGGTGCATCGGCGATCCTGACGAACGTTTCAGTGAAGATGCACTTAGGATAATGCGTGGTCTGAGATTTTCTTCATCGTTAGGCTTCGAAATCGAAAAAGAAACCTCGGATTCCATGTTTAGAAACAAACATCTTCTAAGCCAAATATCGGAAGAGCGTAAAGCTATAGAACTGAACAAACTCCTTGTGGGAAAAGACGTAAAATTCATACTTTTTGAATACTCAGATATAATCCAGACCATTATACCGGAGATAAAACCTATGATAGGTTTTGAACAGCACAATCCACATCACTGCTATGATGTGTGGATCCACACGATAGAAGCGGTAGCTGCTGTTCCGCCAGAACTGGTGTTAAGACTTACGATGCTCCTGCATGATATAGGAAAACCCTCCAGCTGCACTATGGATTCCTACGGCATATATCATTTTTTCAACCATCCGGGAAAAAGCGCAGAAATGGCAAAAAATATACTGGGTTATATGAAGTACCCTAATGACATTACTGAAACAGTATGTACTTTAATCCAGTACCATGATTTCCGTTTCCCGGCCACAAGCAAAAGCGTAAAAAAGCTCCTTAACAAAATTGGAGAAGAAAACTTCAGGCTTCTTCTGAAAGTCCGAAGAGCAGATGTATCAGCCCAAAGCCCACACTACATCCCCGAAAAACTGAAGCTCCTTGAAGAAACTCACAAAGTATTTGAGCAAGTCATCAAAGAAGAACAGTGCTTTAAAATAAAGGATCTTAAAATAAACGGAAAATACCTTATGGAGCTTGGAATTCCTCAAGGAAAAAAGATCGGTCAGATATTAGAAACTCTTCTAATGATGGTAATAAATGAAGAAATAGAAAACGAAAAAGATATACTGCTTGAAGCAGCGCAAAAAATGATATAGGGCGGAAATTCCCGCCCTTTGTTTTACTTTCCCTTTTAATTAACTACTAATCCCTTTAAAACAGTTATTATACTTTCATACGAAATATCACTTGCATATGCAAACTTCTTCTGATATTTTGACCACATTGCTTTTAAATTATTATCTTCTGAAATATTATCAAGTATCGATGAAGTATCTGATATCTTGTAAGAAGAACCTCTATGTATAGACGTGGCTTTCAAAGCATCATAGAATATTTTTTTATCATATTCCTGTGTTGTACAAAGGATATAAACATCATAGAAATCTCTGAGTCTTGTATTGAATATCCCTCGACTTAAAATCGTTTCCACTTTTTCAGCCATAACAGTTTCAATGTTATAACCCCAAAGAGATATCCTAACAGAGTCATCAAAAATTCCGCCAAACTCGTACCTTACTGCATATGGAGTGATCACATCCCCAGTTGAAATGTCAATTGCCAATGGTGTAATGATCGTATCATATTTAGCATCTATCCTTGCACAATATCCACCATAAATATCATCTTTACGTATTGGCCCAATAGATTTGATTTCAAAAATAACATCATCATTTAAATCTATATTGCAAATACTCGTAAGTGCGTAATTTATCTGTTCTTCCGTTAAAGGTAAGTTTCTGATCGTTGTATCCAGATCCATTGTAGATCTTGTATCTAGACCTACGATTGCCGCTATCAGCATGCCGCCTTTTATCACAAATTTTTCGCTATAATCAGAAACAGATAATCTTTCCAGCAATCTTTCGAACATATAATTTTGAAGTACAACCTATGCCGCAATGTTATTGTGTTTTGCGTAGTTTTTTATTCTTTCCTTCAAACTCATTGCCTTTGAACTCATAACAGCACCTCCAAATAATTCCTTAATACCTTTTCCACTCCGAATTTGGGGGCGTATTCAGCCAGTAAATTTAAATCTTTATTTGATGATGCAGCATAATTCTTTATTGCACTGACAACTGTTTCTATATTTAAACGATTTCTGGAACGTAGTATATCGCAAATCGTTCGTTCAGGATTATAGCATTTTACTTCGTTTCCTAAAGTGGTTTTTTTAGTCACAACCCCTAACTGATGAAGTTCAGGTTTTATATAATAAGTAACACACTCTTCCTGCATTATAGAGGATATATTCTTATTACTTGGAATAGTAATTGAATGGACAAATGGGGTTCTGTCAGAAAGACCATTTAAAAACAGTGCTGACTCATGTGAAAAAATGATAATATTAGATCTTAAAGCAAGAGTATACATATCATCTGATACAGAATCTGACAGAGAATAAACTCCCTGACGTTCTCTCATAAGCAAACCTTCTTTTACATATTTAGTGAGTAAAGCTCTTGTAAAACCTAAAGCAATTACTTCAGCTGTAGTTATTATATTGTTATTATTCTTTAAAGCCTTCATGATCACCGGATTTATATTCATCAGCATCACCTCCGTTTACTTTTATATTGATATTATATTTCATTTCTATATAAAAGTAAACTATGTATTGTATTTTTTTCCGCTTCACAAAAAAAATAGGGCGGAAATTTCCGCCCTTTATTTTTATTATTAGTCTTCTAAATCAACTTCGCAGTTGTGGTAAACCTTCTGAACATCATCGTCATCTTCAAGCATTGCAACCAGCTTCTTAAGATTTTTGATATCTCCTTCAGCAGGATTTGAAGTCATTGAAGGGATCATGTCGATGTCTGATTCTAAAAGCTCATAACCGGCATTTCTGAGAGCATCTGCTACAGCAGCGAAATCAGATGGATCTGTATAAATTTCGAAGCTGTCGTCATTTACGATCATGTCTTCCATACCTGCATCCATACCGATCTCCATAAGATCATCTTCTGAAATATCATCTGTCTTTTCGATGAGGATGAAGCCTTTTCTGTTGAACATATATCCTACACAGCCCGGTACACCAAGGTTTCCGCCACATTTATCAAATGCGTGCTTAACTGCTGATGTTGTTCTGTTTTTGTTATCTGTAAGAGTTTCAACGATGATAGCAACTCCCCCTGGGCCGTAACCTTCAAAAGCACCGCTTTCGTATGATTCGCCGCCAAGTTCGCCTGTACCTTTTTTGATAGCACGGTTGATATTATCGTTAGGCATATTGATAGCTTTAGCTTTTTCTACAGCGTTCTTCAGAGCGATATTGTATTCCATATCTCCTCCGCCTTTAGCCGCAACAGCTATAGCTCTTGCATATTTTGTAAAGATCTGTGATCTCTTTGCATCCTGTTTTTCTTTTCTACCTGCAATTGTTCCGTGTCTTCCCATAATAAACTCCTTATCGGCCCTTATAGACCTAAATCATATATTTTACCCGAATATTATACACCTATTTATTTTAAAGGTAAATATTTTTTTAGTTTCTGAGAGAATGTATAGGAGCTGGTATCCTTCCGCCTCTGTTTACAAGAACATCGCAATTGTATTTGTTTACCGGCATTATAGGTGCGCTTCCGAGAAGTCCTCCAAAGCTAACTTCTTCTCCTACGCCTTTTCCTATAGCAGGGATAAGTCTGAGAGCTGTTGTCTTGTTGTTTACCATACCGATAGCAACTTCATCAGCAATAATACCTGCGATAGTCTGCCATGTTGTATCTCCAGGGATAGCTATCATATCAAGACCAACACTGCATACGCATGTCATTGCTTCGAGTTTTTCAAGAGTAAGCGCGCCGATCCTTGCCGCTTCTATCATACCTTCGTCTTCGCTGACAGGAATGAAAGCTCCGCTCAGTCCGCCTACGTGAGAAGAAGCCATTACTCCGCCCTTCTTTACAGCGTCATTAAGCATTGCAAGAGCAGCTGTTGTCCCCGGTGCTCCGCAGTGTTCAAGACCGATCTCTTCGAGGATCCTTGCGATACTGTCACCAACAGCAGGTGTAGGAGCCAGGGAAAGGTCAACTATACCGAATGGCACTCCAAGTCTTCTTGATGCTTCTGATGCCACCAGCTGTCCAACTCTTGTGATCTGGAAAGCAGTTTTCTTGATTGTTTCTGCAACCACGTCAAACGGTGCGCCTTTACATGCTTCCAGAGCAGTCTTAACAACTCCCGGTCCGCTTACGCCAACGTTGATAACACAGTCAGGTTCTCCCACACCGTGGAATGCGCCAGCCATGAAAGGATTGTCCTCTACTGCATTTGCAAATACTACGAGTTTAGCACAGCCAATGCTGTCTCTGTCTGCTGTAAGGTTCGCAGCTTCAACTATGATCTGACCCATCTGCTTTACAGCATCCATATTGATGCCGGCTTTTGTGGAGCCTACATTTACAGAAGAACATACTGTTTCTGTAACAGCAAGAGCTTCAGGGATAGACTTGATAAGGATGTCGTCACCCTTTGTATAGCCTTTATGTACCAGTGCAGAGAAACCTCCAATGAAGTTTACTCCCACATCTCTTGCAGCCCTGTCCAGAACTTCTGCGAACTTAACATAGTCTTTGTCAGCTGAAGCTCCTGCTACTATAGAGATAGGGGTAACTGATATTCTTTTATTGATGATAGGAATGCCGAATTCCTTTTCTATAGCCTGACCAACTTCTACAAGGTGGCCTGCTTTTTCCACTATCTTATTGTAAATCTTCTGTCTTGCTTTCTCACCGTCGCTGTCAGCACAATCCATAAGGGAAATTCCCATAGTGATAGTACGGATATC
>JAFQKJ010000075.1 GCA_017397005.1 Bacillota bacterium | reverse complement strand
CCCAGATCAAGCACAGTTTCCGGATCCAGTATGGTAACAGTGTTGCCTTCAATGAGTATTTTCTCATACCCTATATGAGACATGGCTTCTGCAAGTTCGATTTCGGATGGAACTTGAGGTTCCTCTGAAGAGAAGGAATAAAGATCGCTGACGCCTCCCAGAGTTATGTCAAAGGCGCCGTCGGTGAGTTTGCAATAACTCAAAGCTTCTGTAATAACTTCGAGCAGCTCAGGAGAAACTTCCATAGTATCGGCTTCATTGAGGGCATACAGTTCGCTTTCCGGATCTGTGCGGGAGAATATTTTTTCGTATTTTTTACATTCTCCTATGCACTGATTCGCCAAAGATTCATTACCGCTGTACAGTGTAACGGTAACATAAGTATTTAATAAAAATGTACTTTTTGAAACGTTTTCATTACTTGAATCCTCGATTTTCCCGCATCCTGAGAGGATCGTAGAGAAAATAAGCAGAAAAACGAGGAAAATTATCAGTTTTCGTCTGTCTTTTTTAGCTGAAACCATTGTTTTCTCCTTGTAATTAATATAACAAGTTGGTAAAATTGCGAGGAGTGTATTATATTATCTCTTTATTTTCAGTATTTTGCAATAGATGTTTTCATAAAGAGAGTTATTAAAGTTAGAAGTTAAAGGAGGAACTAGAGTGGCGATCAGATTATTGCAGGGTATACACGTACCCCATAGAAAGAACACTTCAAAATGTGTGCCTGTCAGAATGCCTGCGCCGGAGAAAGTAATGATACCGGTATCGATGCATATCGGCGCTCCTGCAAAACCTGTGGTCAAAGCGGGAGACGAGGTGAAGGTCGGTCAGCTTATTGCTGAAGCATCGGGATTTGTTTCATCTCCGGTATATGCAAGTGTGTCCGGCAAAGTGAAGAAGATAGAAGACATCCTTTTATTCCATGGCGGCACCTGCCCTGCTGTGATAATAGAGAGTGATGGAGAGCAGGCTTTATATGAAGGCATAGCTGCTCCTAAAGTTACAGATAAAAATGAGTTTCTTGAAGCTGTCAGAAACAGCGGAGTCGTTGGTCTTGGCGGAGCGGGTTTTCCTACTGCCGTAAAATTGAACACGGAACCGGGAAAGGTGGATTTCGTATGCATTAATGGGGCAGAATGTGAACCTTACATAACTACAGATACCAGGACCATGCTGGATGATACGGAATATTTGGTAAAAGGCATTGAACTTTTAAATGAGTATGTAATGCCTAAAAAGGTGTTGATTGGAATTGAAAACAACAAGCCGGAATGCATTTCTAAACTCAAGAAACATTGTTCTCATATAAATAATGTAGAAGTAAGACCCCTGCCTTCTATCTATCCGCAGGGAGGAGAGAAGGTCCTTATTTATAGTATGACCGGAAGGATCGTATCAGAAGGGAAGCTCCCTATAGATGCAGGATGTATAGTTATAAACACTACTACTTTGGCAGCTATAGCAAAGTACATAGAAACCGGGATGCCTTTGACAGAAAAATATGTAACTGTAGACGGAAGCGCTGTTAAAAATCCGCAGAATGTAATTGCACCTATAGGAACAGCAATAAAGGATGTGGTGGAATTTACCGGCGGATTTGCAGAAGTGCCAAAGAAGATCGTAATGGGAGGGCCTATGATGGGGATAGCTGTCCCTGATATAGAGTATCCGGTACTGAAAAACACCAATTCTCTTTTATGTCTTGATGCAAAGGAGGCTTTGCTGCCGCCTACAACTGCATGTATAAAATGCGGAAGATGTGTGGATCACTGCCCATTGAAACTTATGCCGACAAGTATAGAAACAGCGTATAACAAGAAGTCGCCGGAAGAGCTTAAAGAGCTCAAAGTAAACCTTTGTATGGAATGCGGATGCTGTGCTTTTGTGTGTCCGGCAAAGAGACCTTTGGTCCAGGTGCACAAGCTGTCAAAAGCTATGCTGAATCAGTATAATGCCGAACAGAGGGCTGCTGAAAAAGCAAAGGAAGAAAAGAAGCAGAAGGAGGATAAGGCAAATGGATGATAAATTGATCGTGTCGGTATCCCCTCACATAAGAGTGAAAGACACCACAAGAAGTATAATGAGAGATGTCCTCATAGCGTTGGTGCCTGCATTGATCGCTGCGGTGATATTTTTTGGTTTTAGATCACTGCTGCTTTGCGCGGTATGTATGGCGTCCTGTATATTCTTTGAATGGGTATTTGAAAAGGTGTGCAAAAAGCCTAATACTATAGGGGATCTAACGGCAGCTGTAACGGGAATGATACTTGCTTTCAACTTGCCTTCCACTATAGCATTGTGGCAGGCGATATTCGGCTGCTTGGTTGCTATAGTTGTGGTAAAACAGCTTTTCGGAGGTCTGGGATACAATTTTGCAAATCCTGCAGCAACAGCGAGGGTCGTGATGCTTATTGCATTTTCCGGAAGTATGACTACCTGGACTGCTCCGAACTTTGTGGATGGGGTATCTACATCCACTCCGCTGGTATCATTAAAAGAGGGAGCTTTGGATCCTTCTATAAGCATGCTCCAGTTATTTGTCGGGGGCGTAGGAGGAAGCCTTGGAGAGATCAGCTCACTGGCTATCCTTATAGGCGGTATTTATCTGCTTGTCCGCAAAGTGATAACATGGCATACTCCTGTGGCTTTCATAGGGACGGCTTTTGTACTGTCTTTTGCGAAAGGCGGTTTTGAGTTTGCTTTAGCACAGATCCTGGCAGGCAGTATTTTCTTAGGTGCATTTTTCATGGCTACGGATTATGTAACAACT
>JAFQKJ010000074.1 GCA_017397005.1 Bacillota bacterium | reverse complement strand
TGGTATGGTCCGCAACTATGGTCTCTGCAGGAAGGGGCGAAGGAATAGTGACGGCGACGGGAATGCAGACGGAGGTTGGGAAGATAGCGGGCATACTTATTTCTGAAGCAGTGCCTCAGACTCCTCTGCAGCAGAAACTGGCGAAAACAGGTCAATCTCTTGGTCTGGCGGCGCTGTGCGTGTGCGGAGTGATATTTGTCTTTGGGCTTTTGAGAGCAATGCCGCCTATGGATATATTTTTGACCGCGGTAAGCCTTGCGGTAGCTGCGATACCGGAGGGACTGCCGGCGATAGTTACTATAATGCTGGCTATCGGGGTACAGAAAATGGCTGATAACAGGGCTATAATAAGGAAGCTTTCTGCAGTGGAAACTTTAGGGTCAGCGTCTGTTATCTGTTCCGACAAGACCGGCACCATCACTCAGAATAAGATGCAGGTCAAGGAGTGGTGGAGCGTTTCAGAAAATATATATCTGTATGCGGCACTGTGCAATAATAATATAGGTCAGACGGAGAGTGCCCTTGTAAGAGGGGCGGCGGAAAAAGGATTTTTGAAGGAAGAGTGGGAAGAAAGATATCCAAGAGTAATTGAAGAGCCTTTTGATTCGGTCAAAAAATGGATGGGAACAGTGCATCGTTTTCCTTCCGGAAACAGGACTATCGTTAAAGGGGCGCCGGATATAATAGTAGAAAAATGTCTGATGCCTGAAGAGGAAAAGAATCGGATCCTCAAAAAGAATAAGGAAATGGCGTCTAAGGCCCTGCGTGTCATCGCCTTCGCAGAAGGCGACGGGGCCCGCTTTGACGGACTTAAGTTCGCGGGTCTGGCAGGTATCTATGATCCGCCAAGACCTGAGGCAAAAGCGGCTGTTAAGACCTGCCGACACGCCGGCATAAAAGTAGTGATGATAACAGGCGATCATGAAGAAACCGCGGCAGCAGTAGCGGAAGAGGCTGGGATCGCAGAGAGAACAGGAGAAAAGATATCCTTAAGCGGAAAAGAACTGGCGGCAATGTCTGATGATCAGCTTTTGAGCAATATAGAGCGGTACTCTGTGTTTGCCAGAGTGACTCCGAAAGACAAAGTCAGGATCGTGAAAGCCTTTCAGCGCAAAGGTCATATAGTTGCTATGACCGGTGACGGTGTCAATGATGCTCCGGCGCTTAAGGCGGCGGATATAGGCTGTGCTATGGGCATAGGCGGCACTGCCGTGGCAAGAGGGGCTGCGGATATGGTGCTGGCAGATGATAACTTCGCAACTATAGTAACTGCAGTCAAAGAGGGCAGAGGGATATACGACAATATTCGAAAAGCAGTACATTTTCTGCTTTCAAGCAACATAGGTGAGATAATAACAATTTTTGTGGCCATACTTTTAGGATGGAACACACCGCTGCTTCCGGTCCAGCTTTTATGGATAAATCTGATCACAGATTCTTTCCCGGCTATAGCCTTAGGTGTGGATCCGGCAGACCCGGACATTATGAACAGACGACCTGTAAAAAGAGAGAAAAGCCTTTTCGCTGACGGCATGACGGCGAATATACTTATAGAGGGAGTGATGATAGGAACTCTTGCTTTATTTGCTTTCGCTATAGGTTATAACGTATACGGATCTCTTGATATAGGAAGGACTTTGGCATTTACAGTGCTGGGAATGTCTCAGCTCATACATGCTTTTAATATGAGAAGTGAGGAAAAGTCAGTGTTTTCTTTAGGAGTGTTCTCCAACATGTATCTTACAGGAGCATTTTTCGTTTGCTTTGCTCTTCAAGTGGCAGTGGTTTCCCTGCCGGCAATGGCCGAAATTTTCAAAGTAGTGCCTCTTGACGCTGCCCAGTGGCTGATAGCCGGAGCGCTTTCCCTGTTTCCTCTGGTATTTGTAGAGTTGGAAAAGCTTATTTTAAGGCGGGGATCATCCCGCGGGCCGAGATAAAACTCGGCCTTTTTAGTTTTCCTTACCATTATTTGTAATTCGGTGAAACTTGACAAAAAAAGCCTTTTTCCGTTGACAAATCAATATGATTGGAGTATTCTATGGCAGGAAATTTATTTTTAATTTATCTAGGAGGGAAAAATGGATAATCGTAAAATCATTCAGGTCGAAGAAAAAGTGCCTCTTTCCAAAGGAATACCTCTCAGTATCCAGCACACATTTGCAATGTTCAGTGCATCCGTACTGGTTCCTTGGCTCTTCGGCATCAATCCTGCTATCGTACTTTTAATGAACGGTATCGGCACACTTATTTTTATATTTGTTACAAAGGGAAAGGCTCCTGCTTATCTAGGCTCCAGCTTTGCATTCCTTTCACCTACATTCCTTATATTAGCAAATCCTGAAATGGGATATGAATATGCGCTGGGCGGCTTCGTAGTAACAGGTCTTATCTTCTGTGCAGTAGCTATCCTTATCAAGTTCGTTGGAACAGACTGGATCGACATCCTTCTCCCACCGGCTGCAATGGGCCCTATCGTAGCTCTTATCGGTCTTGAACTTGCAGGATCAGCTGCATCAAATGCAGGACTTATCCTCAGCGATACATATACAGCTATAAATCCTAAATTTGTTGTGGTTTCTATCGTAACACTGGCTGTGGCAGTATTCGGACAGGTTATTTTCAGAGGTTTTGCAGCAGCTATCGCGATCCTTATCTCCATCGTAGTAGGCTATGTTTTAGCCCTCTGCATGGGTATCGTAGATTTCGCAGCAGTAGCAACAACATCATGGTTTGCACTTCCAAACTTTGCATTCCCTAAATTCGATATTTCAGCTATCCTCATTATCATCCCTGCATCACTGGTAGTTATTTCAGAACATATCGGTCATCAGGTAGTAACAAGTGAGATCGTTGGAAGAGATCTTCTTAAGGACCCTGGTCTTCACAGATCACTTCTTTCAGACGGTATCTCAACAACACTTTCCGGTTTATGCGGTTCAGTACCTACAACAACATACGGCGAAAACATCGGCGTTATGGCTATCACAAAGGTATACAGCGTAAGAGTTATCGGAGGAGCAGCTATCTTCTCTATCCTGCTTGCTTTTATAGGTAAAGCATCTGCACTTATCCAGACTATCCCTGCACCTGTAATGGGCGGCGTGAGCCTCCTGCTCTACGGTATGATCGCAGCATCAGGTCTCAGACTTCTTGTTGACAAGAAGGTGGATTTCTCAAAATCAAGAAACCTTGCTCTCACATCAGTAGTATTCGTTACAGGTCTTTCCGGAGCATTTATCCAGATCGGAGAAGTGCAGCTCACAGGTATGTGTCTTGCAACTATCGTTGGTATGCTTATGGGACTTCTTTTCTACATCATTGACAAAGCAGGTCTTGCTAACGACAAGGATCCGGAAGAAGCAAAATAATTATTAAAATAAGGCAATAACCTTAAACAGAGATCGTATCATTCAGAACGGTCTCTGTTTTATTTTTGTAAAACTCCTGTCATGTGTTTTTTTTGTGAAATATGTTTCAAAACACCCTCATTTCTGATAAAATATTCAAAATACATAAGGTGTCTCATAAGAACGAAAATGTTATGGGAAGGGGTGAGTTCAATGCACGAACTTACAAAAATTATTAAGAAAGATATGGTGCCTGCTCTGGGAGTAACTGAACCGGGGGCAATAGCATTTATTACAGCTACAGCTAAAAGCTATACTAAAGGAGCGGTAAGATCTGTAGAACTGGCTCTCAGTTCGTCTATATATAAAGGCGCATTTACCTGCGGTATCCCGGGAGTAGAGGAAGTGGGCAACAGGTTTGCCGCAGCTCTGGGTGTTTGCGGAGCGGATCATACAAAAGGGCTGGAATCTTTGAACACTATAGATGAAGGATCCAAAGCCGAAGCCAGGAAAATGATCGAAGAAGGAAAGGTCAAAGTTTCTGTTCATGAAATAACGCCGG
Source organism: Bacillota bacterium (assembly GCA_017397005.1). Classification (GTDB taxonomy): domain Bacteria; phylum Bacillota; class Clostridia; order Peptostreptococcales; family Anaerovoracaceae; genus RGIG1899. Next base: position 15,446 of record JAFQKJ010000074.1, on the reverse strand, counting down.
ATATATATTTAAACGCGAAAGTTCAGACGGAAGAAGATGTTTGCGAGGTCACAGTAAAGCACAGACACACAAATATAACAGAAATAAAGCTGAACGGTGAAGTCGTTTTCGCTTCTGAAGAGCAGAAAGAGGTTTCCACTGAAGCTGAAGATCCGGAAGATGTTGTCGAACTCGACAGCATAAAAAAATATTCTTTTACGGAAATAGTGAATTACGCCAGAGATGTAGACATAGAAGAGATCAGATTCATAAAGCAAGCCTATACAGTGAACCTTGAACTTCTGGAAGAAGGCTTCAGATCGGAAAGGACCACTCTGGGACATAATTTATATAAACAAAATGGAAATACGGGAATATCTCAGGATGAACTGGCAACAGCGCAGTTTGTTACAAACACAGCGCTGGAAGCAAGAGTTATAGGTCTGTCAAAGCCTGCGATGAGCATTACGGGAAGCGGTGCTCACGGAATACTCTGTACTATGCCGCTGTATGCATGCTGGGCGGTAAACGGCATGTCAGAGGAAAAGCTTTTGAGAGCAACAGCTCTGTCATATCTGATCACTATATACATAAAGGTGCATTCGGGAATATTGTCTGCGTTCTGCGGATGTGCTATAGCTGCAGGGACCGGATCTGCTATAGCTCTTTGCTATATGAAAGGCGGTAACATACTTCAGATGAATTATACCCTGAACAATATGGCATCTTCTATTACAGGTATGATATGTGATGGAGGAAACAAAGGCTGCACTCTCAAAGGTGTCGTTGCAGTGGATATGGCATACAGAGCAGTGAATTTTGCACTGGATAATGCTTATGTTGAATCCGTTCATGCTATAAACGGATGGACTCCGGAAGAGACTATGAGAAATATGGGGCTTATAGCATCTCCGGGAATGCTGGAAACAGAAAAGGTCATCCTTGATATATTTGAAAGTAAAAACAATTAGGTGGGGGAAAACAAATGGAAGAATTCAGAACTTTGGTACTGTACAGAAGTCAGCACGGAACAACAGCAAGATATGCGAACTGGATCGCAGATGCGCTCAATGCTGATGTTATGGAAGCAAGTAAAAAGAATTTTAATGACTGGTCATACAGAATGACAAGATACGATATGGTCATCTTTGGCGGAAATATCAATGAAAAAGGCATCAATGGAATCAAGGATTATAAAGCGGCTATATCAAAGGAACGTATCAGCAATTACGCATTTTTCTGCGTAGGGTCTTACCCGGCATCTGAAGAAACTGTTGAAGCGCACATTATTGATAATTTTAAAGAAAATGAAAGACCTAAGGCAAAACTGTTCTACTTCAGAGGCAGACTGGACTTTATCGGTCTGAGCTGGCTTGAGAAGAAGATCATGGGCGGTCTGATGAAAGCCATCGAAAAGAAATATGAAGAAGACAGAACTCCTGTAGAGTCAGAAATTCTTGAAGCATATTACGATGATGTAGACTGGTCAGACAAATCATATATTCAGCCATTGGTCGACTATGTAAAATCATTCATGACTCCGGAACAGCTGGCTTACATGGAACCTATAGCTGCAGAAAGAGTAGCGGAAAGAACTCGTATAGAGGAAGAAGAAGAAGCTGCTTGGGAAGAAGAAATGAAGAGAAGAGAAGCTCTTTATTACGAAAACGAAGCCCAGAAAGAAAAAGACAGACTTAAAAAAATGAGCAAGAAACAGAGACAGTATTATCTCTGGAAGAAGGCTCAAAATGAAGGCTTAGAATCTGTAGAAGAACTTAAGAAAGAGTTTGGTGTAGAGTTTGAAGAAGATATCGAAACAGCATCAGAAATAGAGTCTTTAGATGATTACAGTGAACACGAAGATGCTGCAGATGATATTCAGGAAGAAGAAAAATAATAGTGCAGCTTAATAAAATGTTTTTTACGGTGCGGATCTCCGCACCGTTTTTTTACAAAAAATAAAAAAAGCCCGAGGGCTTTTGGTATAGGCATTCCGCCGGCGGCAGGAATATATCCTAATTTTAATGGTGAAATTAAAATATGCCGCTAGCGATGAGTGATGTCCTTGTGAGTGGTTCAGAATGCCTTGAGAATTAGAGGAACAACCCTGTTATGTTGTTCAGGGATCAGCCTACTTTTTCCATTGTCTGAGAAGCAGTAGAATGTTTTATTCTATCAGCTTCTTCTGCTGTTTTTGCATCGTTCCAACGATCCATAGTTCCTACAAGATAACCTGTTATCCTTCTGATCCTTTCAAATGGAACAGAAGATAATTTGTAATTTAAGTCTACGAACTCGCCGTCTGTCTGGATAGTTAAAGATGCGAGTTTTCTGCCATTCTTTTCTTCAAGATAATCTATATAAGCTTGTATTTCATCCTGAGAAATCTTTTCCCCTATTACGTTTACTTCAGTTAACACCGTGCAATCCCCCCGTACAATATGTAGTGTAAAATTTTTATCTAAGCACATTATATCTGTTAAAAAATTAAAATCAATAGTTATTTTTAAATGTATCGTATTTGTAATATTACTGAAATTTAATTGTATGAATCAAAGGAACCTGAGCTAAAAGGGGTATGAACAGGCAAATAAATTTGATATAATAGAAAAAATAAACAGAAGATTCTTCGAAAGAAGGTGTGTGGATATGATCATTCTTAAAAATGTTAATATAATAGGCGAAGATGGGGATTTTATCCCTGCGGAGATCTTTTTAGACAAAGGCAGGATCGCAGAAATAAACAAATGTGTGAATGCTGAAGGCACACAAGTGATCGACTGCGGCGGAAAGCTTCTGATGCCGGGATTTATAGATGCCCATGTACATCTGAGAGAACCGGGCTTTGAAGAAAAAGAAACCATAAGAACAGGAACTATGGCGGCAGCTGCGGGGGGATACACCACAGTAATGCCTATGCCTAATTTAAGACCTGTGCCGGACAAGCCTGCGGTAATGAAAGACTATATGACAAAGATAAATGCGGATAAAGCTGTGAATGTACTTCCTTATGCATCTATTACAGAATGAGAAAAAGGTAAGGATATAGTAGATATGCAGGCTCTGCTTGAACTGGGTGCGGTTGCTTTCAGCGATGACGGCGTAGGTGTACAGTCTTCAGAGGTTATGAGGGCGGCCATGAAAAAAGCAGCAGAGCTGGGAACAATGATAGTTGCGCATACAGAGGATAATTCTTTGAAAAATGCAGGCAGTGTGCATCAAGGTAAATATGCCGAAAAGATGGGCTGGAGAGGGATACCTTCAGCTTGTGAATACGCACAAGTGGAACGAGATATTGAGCTTGTCAGAGAGACCGGCTGCAGATATCATATTTGCCATGTGAGTACAAAGGAAACTATAGATTTTGTAAGACAGGCAAAAAAGGAAGGTCTGAAAGTAAGCTGTGAGATAACGCCTCATCATTTGACTTTGATAGATGAAGACGTTAAAGACGGCAATGGTAAAATGAATCCGCCTCTAAGAAGCAGAGAAGACAGAGAAGCTCTTATAGAGGCTATAAAAGACGGAACGGCGGACATAGTTGCAACAGACCATGCTCCTCACACTGAAGAAGAAAAAGCCAGAGGAGTTGAAAAAGCTCCGTTTGGTATAGTGGGTCTGGAAACTGCCTTTGCAGTGCTGTATACAAAACTGGTAAAGACAGGAAAAATAAGTCTTAAGAGGCTTCAGGAAGTGATGGCGGAAGTGCCGGCTGAGCTGTTTGGTCTAAACAATAAAGGAAAAATACAGGCCGGATATGATGCGGACCTGGTGCTTATAGATATAGATGAAGAATATGTTATAGATCCTGAAGGATTTAAGTCCATGGGAAAAAATACTCCTTATGGAGGGGAAAAAGTGTTCGGAAGAGTGCTGTGGACCATGGTGGGAGGAAAGGCAGTATACGATGTTAGATGAGAAAGTAGTCATTATTGAAAACACACTGATCGCTGCAGATACGTACAGAATGGTGCTGCAGGGAGAAATAACCGAAGAGTTTAAACCCGGTCAGTTCGTAAATCTTGAAATAGAAGGATACACTTTGAGAAGACCTATAAGTATTTCTTCTTTTGACAGGCAGAAAAAAACCTTTACTTTATTATACAAAGTCCTCGGAGAAGGAACTCAAAAGATGGCAGAGATGAAACCGGGTCAGAGAATAAAAGCTTTAGGGGCTCTCGGGAACGGTTTTCCTATAGAGAAAGCGGCTTCTGCGGTGCTTATCGGAGGCGGTGCCGGAACAGGACCTTTGGTCCAGACTGCTAAAGAGCTGAAAGAACAGGGCACTGATGTAAAAGTTGTTTTGGGATTCCCTACAAAAGATGATGTATACGGGGAGGAAGATTTTGAAGGTCTGGGAATAACACCTTATGTGTCAACGGATGACGGGACTTATGGATTTAAAGGTAATGCTATAGATCTTATAAAAGCAGAAGGAATAACCGGAGAGATCGCTTATGCCTGCGGTCCGAAAAGGATGCTTATGGCGGTAGAGGAGACTTTTGAAAGAGGATACATCTCTCTTGACATCAGAATGGCCTGCGGTATGGGTGCATGCATGGCTTGTGTCTGCAAAGATAAAGAAGATAAGGACAAATACTACAGAGTATGTAAAGAGGGGCCGGTATTTAAGATCGGACAGGTGGAAATATGAGCGATGAAAGATTGAAAGTAAAACTTCCGGGGCTTGAACTTAAAAACCCGGTGATGCCTGCCAGCGGCTGTTTTGGTTTTGGAAGAGAATTTGCGGAATTATATGATCTCGGTCTTCTGGGAGCTGTGATAATGAAGGCGGCAACAGAAGCGCCGAAATACGGAAATCCTACTCCAAGAGTAGCGGAGACTCCTTCCGGCATGCTCAACGCCATAGGGCTGCAAAACCCTGGAGTGGATAAGATAATAGAAAGAGAAGTGCCTTGGCTCAGACAGTTTGACACTTGTATAATAGCAAATGTTGCAGGAAATACATTAGAAGATTATGTGAGAACTGCTGAAAAGATAAGCAGAGCAGAAGGTGTATGTGCAATAGAATTAAACATATCCTGCCCAAACGTTAAAGAAGGCGGCATTGCTTTTGGAACGAATCCGGCAGTAGCAGCTCAGCTTACAGAAGCAGTTAAGAAAGTATCTGCTGTGCCTGTATATGTAAAGCTTTCTCCCAATGTTACGGATATAACAGAGATCGCAAGAGCAGTGGAGAGCGGTGGGGCAGACGGTATTTCTATGATAAATACACTTCTCGGAATGAGGCTGGATCTTAAAACAGGAAGACCTATAATAGCAAATAAAACCGGAGGGTTATCAGGAGCTGCCATAAAGCCTGTGGCGGTAAGGATGATATATCAGGTGTACGAAGCGGTCAAACTGCCTATAATAGGTATGGGCGGGATAAGAACTGCAGAGGATGTGCTGGAACTTATGTATGCAGGGGCATCTGCCGTTGCAGTGGGAACAGCAAATTTCACAGATCCTTTTGTTTGTCCTAAGATAATAGAAAGTCTGCCGGAAGCAATGGACAAATACGGTATCGAAAAGATCACAGATGCGATAGGAAAGAGCCATAGAGTATAGTTTCTGTGGCAGTATAAGTAGGAGGAGCAAAAATGGCTGAAACAACTATAATAGTAGCATTGGATTTTCCGTCAAAAACAGAGGCTTTTGCATTTTTGGACAAATTTCATGAGCCTATATATGTTAAAGTCGGAATGGAGCTGTTCTACAAAGAAGGCCCTGAAATAATAAAGAATATCAAAGAAAGAGGACATAAGATATTTCTTGATCTCAAACTTCATGACATCCCAAATACAGTAAAAAGCGCTATGAGAAATCTGGCATCTCTTGATGTAGATATGGTAAATGTTCATGCTGCGGGCGGCAAAAAAATGATGTCCGCTGCAATAGAAGGCCTTGAAGAAGGATGCAAGGGAACCAGACCCCTGTGCATAGCAGTAACACAGCTCACCTCTACCAGTCCTGAAATGCTGAAAGAAGAACTTCTTATTGAAACAGAACTGGCAGCAACTGCTGCGCATTATGCGTATATGGCTAAAGAAGCAGGGCTTGACGGTGTGGTTTGTTCTGTGCATGAATCAAGAAAGATCCATGAAGTATGCGGGGAAGATTTCCTGACAGTTACTCCGGGTATAAGACCTGCAGGAACATCTAAGGACGATCAGGTAAGGATAGCTACACCTGCTTATGCTAAAGATCAGGGCAGTAACTTTATCGTTGTTGGAAGACCTATAACTCAGGCTCCTGACAGCGTGGAGGCATATAAAAGTATTAAGGCAGAATTAAAATAAGGAGATAGTATAATGGAAAAGAAAGCTGCAGAAATCTTATTAGGCGTTAAAGCTGTATTTTTAAGACCGGAAGAACCGTTTACATGGGCAAGCGGTATAAAATCACCTATCTACTGTGACAACAGACTGGTCCTTTCATATCCGGAAGAAAGAACTGCCATCAAAAAAGGCATGGTAGAACTTATTAAAAAAGAATATCCTGAAGTAGAAGTTATCATGGGTACAGCAACAGCAGGTATCCCTATGGCAGCTCTGGCAGCTGATGAAATGGGGATCCCTATGGGATATGTACGTTCCGATGCAAAAAAACACGGTAAACAGAATCAGATCGAAGGAAGGATCGAACCGGGTCAGAAAGTTGTAATAGTTGAAGACCTTATTTCTACAGGCGGAAGCGTAAAAACTGTAGTTAACGCACTGAAAGAAGCCGGCGCAGATATCTTAGGGGTGGCTGCTATATTCACATACGGACTTCCTGACTCATTTAAGAATTTTGAAGAAATGGGAGTGGAATTCAGAACTCTCAGCAACTACGATGTGCTTATCAAAGTAGCTGCAGAAAAAGGTTATGTAAAACCTGAAATGCTGGATAAATTACAACAGTGGAAATCTGATCCAAAGGATGAATCATGGATAAAATAAAAACGATCATTATCAGTGATGCTCATGATATGGAAGGAAGACTTGTGGAAAAAGGACTGCAGGACATCTTTTCCAAAGCAGAGGTCACATTGTTCAATTGCTCAGACCTTAAAATCGAATACTGTATAGGCTGTTTCAGCTGCAGATACAAGACTCCGGGAAAATGTATACACAATGACGGGATGGTGGATATCCTCCCTCATTTAGTTGCGTCGGATGTTATAGTACTGCTGACCAGAATGGAATACGGCTGTTATTCGCCTCTTATTAAAAGAATGCTTGACAGGACTATAACTTTTGAGACACCTTTCCTCAGAACGGTAAACGGTGAAACTCATCTTGAACCGAGGTATCCCAAAAAAAGAAAGCTGCTTACTGTTGCCTACGATGAAAACATAGATTCGGAAGAAGCTGTGATCTTTACTCATTTGACAAAGCGAAATGCTGTAAATTTTGATGCTGAGTGGAGAAGACCTGTTTTTATCAATGAAGGTGAAGATATTGAGAAGAAGCTCAGAAGAGCATATGGGGATCTGCTGAAATGAAAAAAGTGATTTTTTTGAATGGAAGTCCTAAAAGAAAAAGAGCGGTATCGGAAAAGTTTTTGAAGATAGCTGAAGACTGCCTGGAAGGGCAGATCCGGGGCGAAAAGCTTTACATATATGAAAGTGAGTTTTCAGACGGCTTTTTTGAAAGTATATATGAAGCGGACGCTGTGGTGATGGCTCTGCCTTTATACATTGACTGTCTGCCGGCAAGAGTGCTGGAATTCATGACTGAGTCTAAAGAATATCTGAAAAACAGAGAGCTCAGAAGACCGGAGCTGTATTTTATAATCAACTGTGGATTTCTTGAATACTCCCAGAATGACACTGCAATAAAGATCATTGAAAAATATGCAGAAAAAACCGGATTTGATTACAGGGGCGGAATATCCATTGGTTCCGGAGCTATGATCCTTCAATCAAGAAAAAAGGAAGCTTTAGAAAAAGTGCTGCAGGAGATGGCCCAAGAAGTCAAGGCGTTCTATGATACTGAAGAAATGCAGGAAACAACTGTACGAAAGATCAACGTTGATATGCCGAGATTCCTGTTTAAAGCAAAGGCTGACAAATTATGGGTAGAAGCCGGTGCAAAAAAGGGACTGGACAAGAAGGCTCTTAAAGCGAAGTATTATTAATAAGATAAACATCATAGAGGATCGTCAGATCCTCTTTTTGAATAAATGAATGCAAGGAAAAAGGCTATGACCGGGGGAGATCATAGCCTTTAAGTTTTTTTGTTGTAGGGTGGTTAGGTTTTCTTTACAAGTAAAGAATAACTTTTATTTGTGTCAATTATGTGTACATAAAGAGAAGAAATTGCGAATAATTAATTTTTTTTCTACAGAAGCGGTGAAAATACTCTTATGATGCTTCTGAATACTCTTTTGAAGATATTGACGTTGGTGCATTTTGCTTCTGTCATTTCTATACAGTCTTTAAGCATATACATATAATCTTCTTTAAGCTGTTTGACGGCTTTGGATTTATATAAAAATGTGCCGCATTCAAAGTGAAGATACAGGCTTCGGTAATCCAGATTTACTGTACCTATGGTTGCGATTTCATCGTCGCAAACAAAGGTCTTTGAATGTATGAACCCTGGCGCGTACTCATATATTTTGACACCGGCTTTTACCAGTTCGGTGTAGTTGGCCTGAGTGCACATATGAACATACCATTTGTCGTATTTATGAGGTGTAACGATCCTCACATCTACACCGTTTTTTGCCGCCAGCATAAGAGCTGTTGCCAGTTCGTTGTCTATAATAAGGTACGGTGTGGAGATATAGATGTATTTAGTGGCTTTATTTATCATGTTCAGATAAACCATTTCAGCCTGGATCTCGTTATCCATAGGGCTGTCGCTGTATGGAAGGACATAGCCGTCGCTTTTAAACTGTCTGCTGCTGTGGATATACGGTGCGTATCTGCTGTACTGGAATTTTTCGTACGGCCCGCAGAGATTCCACATCTGCATGAACATAACAGTAAGGCTCCATACGGCTTCGCCTCTCAGCATAACAGCGGAGTCTTTCCAGTAACCGAAAGGATGAGTCACATTCATATACTCGTCTGCAAGATTGATCCCGCCTGTAAAACCTGTATGCCCGTCTATGACTGTGATCTTTCTGTGGTCTCGGTTGTTCATCAAAGGCACCTTCAGAAGATGGGCCCTTATAGGATTGAATTTTCTGCACTTAACACCGCGCTTTGCAAGAGTTTTGGGATAATCCATAGGAAGTTTCATTATGCAGCCGAAGTCGTCATATATTATTCGAACGTCTACTCCTTCGGAAGCTTTTTTTGTTAAAATGTTTAAGATAGTATCCCACATAAATCCTTCTTCTATAATGAAGTATTCCATATAGATAAAATGTTTTGCCTGACTGAGCTCTGCAATGAGTCTTTCATAAAACGTTTCGCCGGGACTGAGATATTCGGTTTCGGTGTTTTTGTAAATAGGATAGATCTGAGATGGTGAAGATTCGTCTATCCCTACGCCTTTATGTGGGGTAACAAGATATGATGCCTGGCTGTAAGCTGAAGGGTTTGATGATTTCAGTTCCTTCATTATGTCAGGATCCTGCTTAAGGAGATTTATTGTCTCTTTATCGATTTTTATTGCCTGGGTTTTAAGATGCTTTCCAACTCTCCTGCCGCCGAAGATCAGATAAAAAAGACCGCCGAAAACCGGGAATATCAGGATAGGTATTATCCAGGCCAGTTTATATGAAGGATTTGCCGGTTTATTTATAATATAAATAACCACCAGAATGCTTATTACCATAAGTGATGTATTTAAATATATTGAGTCGGATAAAAAGAATACACCGGCGATTATAAATGCAAACTGGATGACTACCAAAACAGCAACTATAATGACGCGGTTGGTAAGTATCTTAATTAGATTAAGCATATTTTAAAAACCTCCGAAATGATTTATAATATATAAACGAATTTAATAATAAAGTTATACAGTAATATTATATCAGAAAAGGACAAGTTTTGAATATGGATGAATATATAATTTTAGTTAATCTTGATGACGAGCCTGAAGGATATGCAACCAAAGAGGAAGCTCACAGAACAGGAGCTCTTCACAGAGCATTTTCTGTTTTTCTTCATAACGGCAGCAGACTGCTGATCCAGCAGAGGGCTCAGAACAAGTATCATTCCCCGGGCCTGTGGGCAAATACCTGTTGTTCGCATCCAAGAAAAGGAGAAGAGTTGGAAGAGGCTGTAAAGCGAAGACTTATGGAAGAGGCAGGGATAGAGTGTTCTGTAAAAGAAGTGTTTTCTTTTGTATACAAACATAAATTCAATGATGAACTTTACGAACATGAATATGACCATGTGTTTTTGGGAGAGTATTCAGGAGAATATACAATGAATCCGGAAGAAGTACAGGCATTTAAGTGGATTGAGGCTGAAACACTGCTTGAAGACATTAAAAATCATCCGGAAAAGTATGCGTCTTGGTTTAAGATAGCGGCACCAAGGATCGTGGAGCTTATTTTGAAGAAAGAATAAGGAACCTTAAATTATTTGTTACGGTTTTGTGAAATATGGGTATTTCTCTTTAAATTTTGCTTGCGATATGGTATAAATGTGAAAGATAAATGTAATTGTTGAGAAGAAAGGATATAAAAATGGCTAAGAAATTAATTGCTTTATGCACAATGCTTGCGCTTGTGTTATCAATGACAGCATGCGGATCATCTTCAGACAAACCTTACGATTACGACCTGTCTGAATATGTTACATTAGGAGATTACATCGGTGTTGAAGTGGAAAGAGTAGATCCGATCGAAGTTACAGATGAAACTGTAGATGGCGAGATCATGATAAGACTGGAAGAGAACACTTCCACCGAAACATATACTGAAGGCACTGTTGAAGACGGAACTACCGTTAACATCGACTATGTAGGAAAGATCGATGGAGTTGAGTTTGAAGGCGGTTCTGCAGCAGGATTCGACCTTATTCTTGGAAGCGGTCTGTTTATCGATGGATTTGAGTCAGGACTGGTAGGTAAAACTGTTGGAGAAACAGTAGTGCTTGATCTTAAATTCCCTGAAGATTACGGCAATGAAGAGTTAAACGGCAAAGATGTAGAATTTACAGTTACCATCAACAGTTATTCAAAAGAAATAATACCTGATTTAAACGAAGAATTTGTAAAATCAGTAAGTGACTGCACAACTGTAGAAGAATATAAAGCACTCGTAAAAAGCGAACTGGAAGCACAGGCGAAAGAACTGGCCGAACAGGAAATGATGGCAGCGGCTTGGGAAGCAGTATATAACAATGCCACTATCCTTAAATATCCTGAAGAAGAACTTGCAGAAAAAGAAGCAGAAATGAAAGAATACTATGAACAGTATTCACAGTCATACGGAATGGAACTTGCAGACTTCCTCCAGATGGCAGGATTAACAGAAGAAGAATTTAACGAAGAAGCAAAAATGTATGCGGAAACTTCTGTTGCGGAAGAAATGATAATGTATTCTATTGCAAGAGCTGAAGGTCTTACTATCTCTGACGAAGAGTATCAGACAGGAGCTGCAGAATATGCTGAAAACCTTGGATTTGAAGATATAGCTGCCCTTGAAGAATACTACACAAAAGAAATGATCGAAGACAGTCTCCTTTGGGATAAATTCTTTGACTTCATCCTTGAAAATGCAAAAATAGTTGAGCCAAAAGCGGATGTAGAAGAAAATACTGAAGAAAGTGTTGAAAACACAGAAGAGTAATGATATAATACTCCCAATCTTGAAGTGTATGAGCATTTCACGAAGTAATTTAATAGATCTCAGATTATAAAGGCTGTGATGAAGAGGACTGAGAGCAGGAACTTACAGAGAATTGCCGGCTGGTGCGAGGCATAAGGGAAAATCTCAATAGTCTATGGCTTCGGAGCTGAAGATTCGAGTGCGAGAGCAGGTAGGGTTTTACGCGAGAGTGCGGCGTTAATGCACAGGGCTTGATGGAGCCTGCGAGGTGGCAGTGCAGAACTGCAATTTGAGTGGTACCGCGGGATATATACCCCGTCTCAAGGATTATAGTTTGAGACGGGGTTATTTTGTGTATACGGCGAATATGATTCAAAATTCAAATAAAGAAAGGAAGAAATTTATGAGTAACTACAAAATCGAAACAAAATGCGTACAGGGCGGCTATACTCCTGGAAATGGAGAACCAAGACAGATACCTATCATTCAGAGTACAACATTTAAATATGCAACAAGCGAATATATGGGAAAACTTTTTGACCTTGAAGCATCAGGATATTTTTATTCAAGACTTCAGAATCCTACCTGTGATTCAGTAGCAGCTAAGATCTGTGAAATGGAAGGCGGAACAGCGGCAATGCTCACATCTTCTGGCCAGGCAGCATCTTTCTACAGCGTATTCAATATAGCAACCTGCGGAGACCATGTTGTTGCTTCTTCAGCTATCTACGGCGGAACATACAACCTCTTTGCAGTAACAATGAAGAAAATGGGTATAGACTTTACTTTCGTTTCTCCTGACTGCACAGAAGAAGAACTTAATGCAGCGTTCAGACCTAACACAAAAGCTGTATTCGGTGAAACTATAGCAAATCCTGCTCTCATAGTGCTTGATATCGAAAAATTCGCTAACGCAGCTCATGCCCATGGTGTACCTCTTATCATAGACAATACTTTTGCTACACCGGTAAACTGCAGACCTTTTGAATGGGGAGCTGACATCGTTACACATTCAACAACAAAATACATGGACGGTCACGGCGCGGCAGTAGGCGGATGTATCGTAGACTCAGGGAAATTCGACTGGATGGCTCACAAAGAAAAATTCCCTGGATTATGTACTCCTGATGACAGCTATCATGGTATAACATACGCAGAAAAATTCGGACAGGAAGGAGCATACATCACAAAGGCAACAGCACAGCTTATGAGAGATTTCGGTTCAACTCCATCACCATACAGTGCATTTCTCCTCAATCTTGGCCTTGAAAGCCTTCATGTAAGAATGAAGAGACACTGCGAAAATGCGCAGGCTGTTGCAGAATATCTCGAAAAACATCCTAAGATCTCATGGGTAAACTATGCGGGACTTCCATCTAACCAGTATTATGAAAGAGCAAAGAAATATATGCCTAACGGCACTTGCGGCGTAATAAGCTTTGGAGTAAAGGGCGGAAGAACGGGAGCCGAACTTATGATGAAGAACCTCAAGCTTGCTGCTATCGAAACACATGTTGCTGACGCAAGAACATGCTGTCTCCACCCTGCAAATGCTACACATAGACAGATGAACGAAGAAGAACTCATCGCTGCAGGAGTACCGGGAGACCTGATCAGATATTCATGCGGTATAGAAAATGCTGAAGACCTTATTGCAGACCTTGAACAGGCGCTGGCACAAATCTAAGAACAGGAGTGAAGTATAATGCCAATTAAAATTCCAAATGAATTACCTGCTTATAAAACCCTTACGAAAGAAAACATCTTCGTAATGACAGAAACAAGAGCTGTCACTCAGGACATAAGACCTTTAAGAATACTCCTTTTAAATCTGATGCCTACAAAAATAGATACAGAAACTCAGTTCAGCAGACTTTTGGGCAATACTCCTCTTCAGGTAGAGCTGGAACTGATCCATACCCAGTCACATAAATCAAAGAACACATCAGATGAGCATATGCTGGCATTCTATAAAGTCTTTGATGAAATAAAAGATGAAAAGTTTGACGGAATGGTCATCACAGGAGCTCCTGTGGAACAGATGGATTATGAAAATGTTGAATACTGGGAAGAACTGTGCAAAATAATGGAATGGAGCAAAACTCACGTACACAGCACACTTCATATCTGCTGGGGCGCTCAGGCTGCGCTGTATTATCATTACGGCATTCCAAAGATAGGCCTGTCAAGCAAACTCTTTGGGGTTTTCCCTCATAAAGTCGAAGTGGAAAACCATTTGCTGTTCAGAGGCTGTGATGACGAATTCCTCGTGCCTCATTCCAGACATACAACAGTAAACAGAGAAGATATAGATGCTTGTGAAGATATCACTGTTATCGCATCTTCAAAAGAAGCGGGAGTTTATGCTGCTGAAGTCGGAGGAGGAAAACAGTTCTTTATCATGGGGCATCCTGAATATGATCCGTTCAGTTTAAAGAATGAGTACGACAGAGATGTGAATCTTGGCCTTGATATCAATATTCCAATGAATTATTATCCAAATGATGATCCAAGTCAGCCACCGGTAGTTCGCTGGAGATCTCATGCCAACCTGCTTTATACAAACTGGCTCAACTACTTTGTATATCAGACAACACCATATGATATTGAAACTATCTAATAATGAAAATAAAGCCGATCGTGATCGGCTTTATTCTATTTTTGCATCTTTTTGTGCAGGGTTGTTTATGACTTGGCCGTTTGTTTCAAATCTTGATCCGTGGCAGGGACAGTCCCAGGTGTGTTCAGGCTCGTTCCATTTCAGGGCACATCCTAAATGTGAACATCGTTTTGTTGTGGGAACAATAAAGTTTTTTGCAGATTCAAAGCTGTTTATAAACAGCTGAGGTTTAATGATACTTCTTTGTGGTGAAAAAATCGAAAGAAATTCACTTTTCTGTCCTGTGACAGCGTTACTTAGCATTTCTGCTGCAGCCATAGAAGAGGTCATACCCCATTTGTTGAAACCTGAAGCGACGTACAGGTCAGGAGTATTGGCAGAATATTTACCTATATATGGGATCCCGTCCAGGCTCATGCAGTCTTGAGCAGCCCAGTGACAGACCTCTTTTGCATCGGGAAAATATTTTGCTTTAAAATCCCTTAACTCTTTCCAGCTGCCTCCGGGTTTTCCTGTTCTGTGTCCCCCACCTCCTATGAAAAGCAGATCCTTGTGACATCTGAAAGACATTCCTTTTTTGTCGGCATCTACATACATACCCTCAAGCATAGGGGCATTTTCAACAGCGAGAACGTAGGAGCGATGCTGATAAAGCTTCATAAAGTAGCTGCCATGTTTGTTTATAAAAGGAAAATGGCTGGCAACGATTATTTTATTTGCAGATATGACAGCTTCAGAAGAACGGGCGGTTTTGGGATCGGAGAGATCTTTTATGAAAGTATTTTCATAAATATTAAGATCTTTTGCTATATGTGAAATAAATTTTAATGGATGAAACTGTGCCTGGTCTTTAAATCTTACTGCTCCTTTTGTTTTAAAGGGCAGTTCCGTTATATCCAGAAACTCTGCATCAAAACCAAGTTCCTTTGCGGCACGAACTTCCTCTTTCAAATCTTTTTTGCTTTTCATAGAATAAACGTAGTTTGGTTTGATCTCAAAATCACAGTCTATGTTTTTTGCTAACCGGATGTACAATGAAAGGGCTCTTTCATTGGCTTTAAGGTACAGAGAAGCTTTTTCTTTTCCATATGAATCAAGCATTTTTTTATAACATAATCCATGC
>JAFQKJ010000073.1 GCA_017397005.1 Bacillota bacterium | reverse complement strand
CGCATTTTATTATCATCAAATCCGTTTAAGATACCGTCTTCAAATGCTCTTTTAAGAACATCTTTAGCCCAATGACCTTCAACATCAGTGTATTTATCGAATTCTGAAGGTTCTTCTGTCTCTCCCTCAGTTTCTTCTCCAACAACAGCCACAGCATCTTCATCGATAACAGGCGCCAAAACCGTTTCATCCACAGCTTCTTCAACAGCTTCAGTTCCCGGATCCTGCGCAGCTTCAACAGCCGGTTCAATACTCTGGTCTGCCCCCGGAATGCTGTCTGTAGCAAATGCAATACTTGATCCGCTTATGATCATAGCGGCACATGTAAACACTGAGACCGCTTTAATGAATCTTCTTTTAAACATATCTGTCTTCCCCTTTTTCTGTAAAACATTAGGTAAAGATATAAAAAATATCCAGTTTATTGCTTTAAATACTAACAAAAAAACAGTCTCAAATCAATATATAAAGCATAGCTGGTCATAAAAATGCTTCGAACAGTATTTCCCGTCCGAAGCATTCATAGTTTATTATGTTCTACTATTTACCAAAATAGTTATAGAAAATCTGTGCTATTTCCGCTCTTGTGGCAATGCCTAAAGGATCAAGTTTAGAACCATCGCCATCTATTACTCCTGCACCGCAGGCCCACTGCATAGCAGGCATAGCCCATTCACTGATTTCAAGAGCATCTTCAAAACTGAGTATATTGGTATCTTCTCCAACACTTACATCGTGCCCTTTGTACTGCGCATATCTATAAAGCATTGTTACCATCTGCTCTCTTGTGATGTCTTTATTTGCGCCGGTACCGTCGGTAATACCCTTATCCTTTGCCCACTCAAGAGCTGAAGCATACCAAACTCCCTCGCCGGTCGTATCCACACCATCTTGACGAGCAAGCATTGTCCACATCATAGCACGGGTAAGTTCTCCGTCAGGATCAAATTCATCTTCTCCAACGCCCTTCATTATTCCCTTTTCTATAACGTAGTCTACAGCTTCGTGATACCACTTTTCAGGATCCAAATCAGAAAATTCATTGCAGCTGCATCCTTCTCCTCCGTCACAAGTCTCATCTTTCGGCTTTGAAGGCTTGCGCGGCGGCTCACTGTAAGTAAAACTATAAACAGCTTCGACCTTTTCCAATGTAGTGTTCTCGCCTGCTTCTATAGCTCCGGTAAATTCTTTGCCGTTGGTATCAAATGTAAATGTCACTGTCCTTCCGACCTCTATAGTTTCAGAATTGTCCGAAAGTAAAGTTATAGTTTCATTATTCTCAACAGCTTCTACTGCACCTGCCAGCTCATCGTAATAGTATTCTCCTATCTTAGCCACAGGAACAAAATCAAACATAAGTGTGAATTCTGAGAATCCTTTAGGGTTTATGAATCTTACTTTATCATATTCCGCGCCATTAGGATTCTGTGTGATCTCTGCTTTGTATATGTACTCATTGTCATCATGGATATGTTTGATGTATAATGAACCGTTTTCGTCTGCAAGTCCATCAGGAATATAGAACTTTATTGGGAATCTTCCTTCGATCTCGATCGGTTCTTCTTCACCGATCTGTATAGAGTTGCCCTCAGAACCTTGAGTCTCAGCAATTTCAATTTCTGCTCCCTCTGCTATCTGTTCATCTGTTAATGAAGTAGCAATGGTCCTGACCATTGGAGTTATCTCAAGATCTATATCGCTTACGATCGTATTTCCCTCTTCGTCAGTAGTTTCTCCATATCCTATGATCCTTACTTCTATGAATGGCTGCACCACTATATTAAGCTCATTTGCTGTTATATCTGTATCCAACATGCTGTTATAAATACCAAGAACTGTATTCCCTTCGATCTCGGTTTCAGGAATGATCTCGTTGTCATTAGCTATAGTTGCAATATGGGCATTCAGTTTCTCACTTTCTATTTTTAAAGGATCCGGAACACCTGTCCCTTCAAGATAGTCTGCCAGCTCTTCAATATAATCTTTACCGTCTCCCACAACCTGCTCTACATTTATGGTAAGTTTGGCATCTGTTACAGGGTCATCCCCTTTAACCCCCACAGTCCATGGGTATTCATCAGAATCATCCTCTGTACTTTCAACTCCGGTCATTCCATCATCACAAAGATCGCTTGGATCTCTGTCAAAGCATCCGCCGTTTAAAAGTAACTCAATGCTTCCGCCTTCAATCTCTTCAAGCTTTCCTTTTATCCTTCCTTTGTCTACAGTTACGATGCTGCCTTCTCCTTTTGCCTTCAGTGCAGCAGCATTGTTTTCAGATATTACTTTAGCACCATTTACTTCCACTTTTCCGCCATCTGCGCAAACCGGTGTGATCTCGCCGGAATTTTTGATACATAAATTCTCACCAAGGGTAAGAACCGCACCTTCTCCCGCAGTAATTGCGCCTTCCATATATGCTGTTAAAGTATGAGGAGAGTCTGCCTTTATCTCAAGATCCCCCATCAAGATAACACGAGAATCCGGTTCTCCGTTTTCGCCTATTTCAATCTTAATGTCCTTAGCTGCAGTGACAGTCTTTCCTTGCCCATATATTTTAACCGGGATAGTAAGTTCAATGTCAGATTCAATAGTTGCATCAGTCAGCATAGTAACATATTCCTCATTACTGTTATAACTAACCTTATTATCCACTTTAGTTTTAACAGGATCGACTGCAGAAATAGCTTCTTCAAGACTTGCATAACCCACTTCATTAGTATACCATCGACTACTCCATTCCTGTTCGTTTACATATGCAACAGCAGGTACCATGGTCCACATATCACAGCCGAATGTATCATTGTATTCTTTTTTTAACGCATTCTCTTTTGGTGCTGAAACCTCAAAGGGATAATACTGGTGGAGAATATCTGCGTTAAATGTACCTCCGTTAACAAAAACGTGTTGCGTGTTTTGACCCTTCGCACAAAAAATCCAAGGAGATCCATTTGAAAGCGTACCAACATTTCCCATACAGAAAGTCCCGCCATTTATAGTTACAACTTCATTATGTTGAGAATAAATCAATCCGTTTGTGCTATAATCTAAACTGTAACTACCACTTTCAATATTCAATTTGCCATCCACTCCGTAACAAACAGCCAAAGAGTAAACATTTGCATCATTTGCGATAATACTAACACTGCCTCTTTCTGTTTTCGAGCTATCCTTCAATGTCAATACGCCGTTTGTATCTACAGCGAACACACCCAGCAACATCTCACTTTTTGCATTTTCAAACTGTGCAGCATTAGGTTTTGCGGTAATTTCCTTGCCATTCAAATCTATAATTACTGATTTTTCAGCAACATTTACCAGTGAAGAATAACCACCTGAGTTGGAAACAACAGTATTGCAATCCATCTCATGATCCCTTATAATTTTAATCTCTTCGCCATCCTTAGCTGCAGCTACAGCTGCTTGAATAGAAGTATAATGAGCATTTCCTATAGCCGCTACGTGCGCTTCGTTTGTACACTCTCCTATACATTCCACCCCTTCAACGGGATCCTCAGCAAACACCGCTGCAGGCATTAAACCAACGATCATAACTAATGTCAAAAATACTGCCAATGCTTTCGTTTTCATATATCTCCCTCCTAAAACTATTTGCCAAAATTCATACAGATATATGCCTTGATGTATCTTTCTTCTTTTGATTTTTGCTTGTTCTAGCAAGCAAATAAGTTTATTTTCTCGATAAACTTTTATAGCCTCAGAAACATTCAATAATATTGTATAATATTTTACCTATTCTTATCTATAAATACAATATGCCTATGGTAAATGAAGTGTTTTTTTCAAATGATCCCTGTATGCATTTATTGTCATACTTCCTTTAGTATAGCTTTATTTTCGACAAAAGAATAAATTGGGGCTGAATCGTATCTTTTTGGAAATGAATTGATATGCAAACAAAACTCGGAATTATTAAACACCAAGTTTCTTGGAGCTGCTAACCGGATTCGAACCGGTGACCTGCTGATTACGAATCAGCTGCTCTACCAACTGAGCCATAGCAGCATATATTTACAAATCATATAATTTTAGCACTGATTTTTTTAACCTGTCAATACAGATAACACTTGATATTTCTTCGCCATTTTATCTAAAAAACTCCCAAAACCTTAGAATATCAACACTTTTATTAAAATTTTATTCATTTTAGCTTTACATAATGTTAAAAAAAATATACAATGTTATGGTATTTAATAGGAGGTTTATTATGAGTATTTCAATAATGAACAGGAAATGGGTCTCTGCGCTTATCACAGTTGTCATTTTCGCTGCTGTAATACTTTTCACAACTCCAACCGCTCAAGCCTATGAAAATCTGGCACCTTCAGCACTCAATCTCTATACAGCAGACAGCTCAGAAAGCGACTCTTCTGTGCATGAACTGCATCTTGAAATTTCAAATGCATCCAAACTTTACCGCGAAACCCAAACCTTAATAAGTGAGATAAACGATAAAGGCTACGAATACACAGGCCTGTCACTGCAGGTTCAGTTAAAAACAGATGATCAGTCCTGGAAAACTTACAAAGTAGGATATTTCGGAAATATCGAATCCGATGATACGGTTTCAGACATCATCATTGATCCAAATGAAGCCCTTGACTTAAAAACTCACACCATTTATGCAAAAGTCCGCTATGCCTGGACTTACCAAGGCGGAAGCTATTACGGAAGCTGGTCTGATGTGGCTGCTATAGGGAAAAACGCCGCATCTGCATCTGTTCCTAAATCTCTCGCAGAAGCTCCGACTTTTTCAGAAGCCTTTGTTGATTTCGCAGGAAGCGGAGAGCCTCAATTCAATATGACTTTTGAAGATCTGCCTGATGACGTATCAGCAAACACCACAAATCCTAAAGGCACTCTTATGCTTAATGTTATGATTTCCGAAAACGGAAATGAATATCGGAATCTCAGATTCCAGCAGGCATCTAATATCAAACTCGGCAAAGCACTTCAGTGTTCTATGTTGAATGATAACAACACCTACGAATCAGGCTCTGTGAAAATAAAGGCCAGATTTGAATGGTACACAGGCGGAACCACTTATTACGGAACAAAAAAAGCAAATGTGGTCTCTCCTTGGTCAGAAGAGATAATTTTAACCGTTCCTTCATGGTCTAAAGCTTCAGACTGGGCTCTTCCCGAACTTGAAAAAGCAGATTCTTTGGAACTTATACCACCCCACCTTATGGGTAAAGATCTTACAAAAAGCATAACAAGAGCAGAGTTTGCTGCCATGGCAGTCAAAACATATGAAGCCATGTCAGGAAAAACCGCACAAAGCTTAAGTGTTTCACCTTTTACGGACTGCGATGATCCGGAAGTGCTGAAAGCATATAATTTAGGGATAGTAAACGGGATCTCAGAAACCTCATATGCTCCGGACGAAAACATCAACAGAGAGCAGGCTTCTGTAATGATGACAAGAGTCTATAAGATTTTAAACTTTGAAGGCTGGACTCTGCCGACCGATCCTCAATACAAACTTGAATATCAGCAGCCGGCTCCTTTTCTTGATGATCCTATGATTTCAGAGTATGCAAAAGACAGTGTGTACTTCATGGCTGCAAATAATATAATAAACGGTATAGGAAATAACCTTTTTGCTCCTAAAAACACTACCGATACAGAAAAAAGAAAAGGATATGCAAACGCTACAAGACAGCAGGCTCTTCTCATAGCTGTGCGTATGACAGAAAACTTAAAATAGTATTTAAGGTCAGTTCAAATAGAACTGACCTTTTTTTACTTTAATCTCTTTGTATCCAATGCTCTCATAGCATTCAAAACAGCAATTACCATGACTCCCACATCTGCAAATATGGCAGCCCACATACCGGCTATTCCAAATGCTCCAAGTATAAGGCAAGCCCCTTTTACTCCCAAAGCAAATATAATATTCTGATAAACTATTCCCAGAGTTTTCTTGGATATTTTTATTGCCGTACCGATTTTTTCAGGATCATCGTCCATAAGAACGACATCAGCAGCCTCTATAGCAGCATCAGAGCCCATAGCCCCCATTGCTATCCCTATATCTGCTCTCATCAGCACAGGAGCATCATTGATCCCGTCACCCACGAATACCAGTTGTTCACTGCCGTCTTTTTTCTTCAGTATCTGCTCCACTTCTGAAACTTTTTGCTCCGGAAGCAGTTCATATTTTACATCATCGATCCCAAGTTTTTCCGCGGTGTCAAGCGCTGCATCCTTCAAATCGCCTGTCAGGAGAGTTATATTTTTTATCCCCAAAGCTTTTAGAGACTCTACTGCCTTTACCGCTCCCGGTTTAACTGTATCCGCCACAAGGATATATCCTGCATAAACATTGTCCACCGACACATGCACGGCTGTTCCCGGGCTGTTTATAACAGGCGGTTTTATACCTATAGAAGCCATAAGCTTCACATTTCCTGCGGCCACAGTTCTTCCTTCATACACAGCTTTTACACCCATACCGCTTATTTCCGCCGCTTCGGAAATAAGACTTGGATCCAGTTCACCTTTATATGTACCTCTTACACAACGACTTATAGGGTGATCCGAATAAATCTCTGCATGAGCAGCATATTTTAAAAGCTCATCCTCAGTAAAGTTTTCTGCAGCCACCTTCACCACTTGAAATTTTCCTTCTGTGAGTGTGCCTGTTTTATCCATTACGATGTACTTGGCTTTAGCAAGGCTCTCAAGATAGTTTGAGCCTTTGATCAGGATCCCTCTTGCAGAAGCTCCCCCTATACCTCCAAAAAAGCTAAGAGGTACAGATATTACCAATGCACAAGGGCAGCTTATCACCAGGAAAGTAAGGGCACGTATTGCCCAGTCTCCCCACATCGGTTCCGAGTTAAGCAACAGTATGTTTGCCAAAGGCGGAAGTACCGCCAGCACAACCGCACTAATGCACACTATCGGTGTATAATACTTGGCGAATTTTGTTATAAAATTCTCAGAACGTGATTTCTTCATGGAAGACTCTTCTACCAGTTCAAGTATCCTGGAAACCGTTGACTCCCCAAATTCTTTTGTTGTCCTTACCCTCAAAAGACCAGTCATGTTTATACATCCGCTTATAACACTATCCCCCGGAGCTGCATCTCTCGGAATACTTTCTCCTGTAAGAGCACTTGTATTAAGGACAGATGACCCTTCTATGATTTCCCCATCTATAGGTATCCTCTCACCCGGTTTAATGATTATAATGCTCCCCGGTGCAACATCTTCCGGATCAACGACCTCAAATCCGCCCTCTCGGATTTCTAAGTTTGCATAGTCCGGAGCTATATCCATAAGATCGGCTATGTTCTTTCTGCTCTTATCCACAGCACAGCTTTCAAACAGTTCTCCTATCTGATAAAACAGCATAACTGCCACTGCTTCCGGGTACTCTCCCAGAATAAGCGCACCCACCGTTGCCACAGCCATAAGAAAGTTTTCATCAAAAACCTGACCGTTAACTATGCCCTTGCAAGCTTTTCTTAAAACATCATGACCGATGATAAGGTACGGCAGCAGAAAAATCACAGGTTTCCAATATCCTGTCAAAGGCGCCGCCGCAGCAGATGTAAACAAAAGAGCTGATATTATTATCCTGTATAAAATCTTTTTCTGTTTTTTGTTCATATCTTTCTCTATTTATCCAAGTACAATATCAGTCTAAGAAGATCTCACAGTCTGCTTCGACTTTTTTACAGGCTGCTGTCACTTCCTTCATGATATTATCCACATCAGCACCGTCTTCGAATTCCACCTTCATCTTTTGAGTGAGAAAACTAACAGCTGCATCTTTTACCCCATGGGTTTTCTTTGCTGCTTCTTCCATTTTTCCTGCACATACTGCGCAATCCACTTCGATTTTATAAGTTTTTTTCATTATAATTCCTCCATTTTTATTCTTCTATATGTTCCATACCCATGCTTATCATAGTTCTTACATGATCATCATCCAGAGAGTAAAACATTATCTTTCCTTCTCTTCTGAATTTAACGAGTTTTGAAGTTTTGAGTATCCTCAGCTGATGGCTCACGGAAGACTGACTCAAATTAAGTATCTGGGCTATATCTCCCACACAAAGTTCTGCTTCAAACAATGCATAAAGTATCCTTATACGAGTAGAATCTCCAAACACTTTAAACAGTTCTGCCAGATCGTAAAGAACTTCATCATCCGGCTGTTCTGCCAAAACCTTTTGAACTATATCTTCTCTTACTGCAAGAAATTCGTTTTTATCCACAACATTTCCCCTTTCAGTCATTTGTTCATATTGACATCTGTTCATATGTTAAGTATATATTTTGCTCCGGTAAGTGTCAACTCTTTCTCATAAAAAAAGACCTCCTTCATCAGCCTTAGCTGACTCCGGAAGTCCTGTTATCCTATAATAAAATTTCAAATCATTTTATCTTTCCGTCACATATCTCGTTTATGAAGTCTGCAGTTCCGTTATCGTTGCTGCTTCCTATGATCATATCCGCTGCCGCAAGACAGTTTGCAGAGGAATTGCTCACCGCCGCTCCGATATATGCAAACTTTATCATATCGATATCATTATCTGCATTGCCTACCGCAGCAGTTTCTCTTGCAGTTATTCCCAGATCAGCACATACATATTTAAGCCCGGAGTCTTTTCCTGCGTCACTTCCTATTATTTCCGTAAGATGTTTTACAGAAGTGGTCATTCGTACACCCTCTGCAGATCCGGCAATTTTTGCTCTGATCTCCTCTCTCATTTCAGCATCAGGACATACAACTACCATGCTGTCTATATTTTTCCTGTTTTCTTCTGAAAAACTGTAAATATCATCTACAGAGATCCTTGTCTTTTGCACATAACCCACATATGCAGGGCTGCTGCCGTATTTTACAGGATCGTCTATATGGCCTTGGCTTGTATAAGGCTGTCCGTCCACAAATGCTTCCACAGCTATATCCTCTCCGTAAGGTTTTACAATATCAAGGATCTTCATTACCGCATCTTCAGGAACATCATAAGCTTTTACACGTTTTCCTTCAGGAAGCTTGTAAACCGCAGCCCCGTTTGATGTCACCGCATAATTTATCCCCGGTATAGATACCACTTCCTTAGGCAGCGCCGTAAAAGCTCTTCCGCTGGCCACTACTATTTCTATTCCCTCGGCAATAGCTCTTTCTATAGCAGTTTTTGTTTCCGGTGCCAGCGTACCGTCTGATCTGAGAGTTGTATCATCTAAATCTAAGGCTATCAGTCTGATAGTTGTATTATCCATCGTTATTCTCCATTAAAAAAATGATATGAAAGTTTTTACAGTGTATGCACAGACCACGATCAAAGCTATAGGTCTTACTATCTTAGCCCCTTTCTCTACAGCAAGCCCCGAACCGAAATAATTGCCTGCCATATTGCATAATACTGAAGGGATGGCCAGCATCCAGTTTACATTTCCGTTGATTATGTATAATACAAGTCCGGAAAGACATCCCGCCGCCATAGCAAATTTAAGGGTGCCGTTGGCTGATCTTACATCATAATGAAGAACTCCGCACAGGAGCATCATTCCTATCGTTGCCCCTGCAGCCCCAACTGTTCCTGCATAAAGACCTATTACTATCCCTAATGCCAGAAGCAGCCTTTTCTCTCTTTTG
Organism: Bacillota bacterium; assembly: GCA_017397005.1. GTDB lineage: Bacteria > Bacillota > Clostridia > Peptostreptococcales > Anaerovoracaceae > RGIG1899. The sequence goes on along the minus strand of JAFQKJ010000073.1, from coordinate 1,094 downwards.
TCGCTTAAATCAAGCTGTCTGTTATTGTAGTGAAAAGTCTTTTTAGAAAAAACAGTAAAGATCGCCACTACAGGAAGAACTATTGAAAGAAAAGCTTCTATAGCCCATTGAGGGATGATAAGAATTATAAGGGTCCCTGCCAGTTCGCCTATTATGACCGTCACCATCAATGTCAATGCTGCTTTAAAGTCAAAGTAACCCTGCTTATAGTACCTGTATGCAGCCGTAGCACTGCCGGTAAAGGCCATGACCTTATTTGTACCTACTGCAGTTCTGGGTGGAAGTCCTATCATAAGATAAATAGGAAGACTTATCAGTCCTCCGCCTCCCGCCACAGAATCCACAACGCCAACAATGAACATAGCTATGCATATGATTATAAAAACTTCAAGAGTCTCCATTATTTCACCTTCTGATATGCTATCCTTGGGGAGCCGTCGCTTACATATATGACTCCGCATTCTATGAATCCGTTTCTGTCAAGAACATGCCTCATTATGCTGTTGTCAGCATGAGTATCTATCCTAAGGTTGTCTGTCCTTTCCAAAGTCCAGTTATAACAGATATCCGCAGCATGTTTTAAAGTGCCGTTTGAAGCTATCCTGTGGATGGTCATATAAGGTTCATCGTTGAGCCATTCTCCCCCTTCGATCACCTTGTAGGTAGGATCCTCACCACCTATCAATGTAAACACCGCATGGATCACATCTCCCTCTGCCAGCACATAGCTGTTATCGGAAGCTATATCATCACTTATCATCTCTCTGCTTGGATAACCGTTTATCCATTGATTCATATTTCCGCTTGCTCTCATGACCTGCCTTGCTTTGTCATAGATCTGCATTACTATGTCCAGCTCTTCAGGTCTTGTATATCGTATTTCCATGATCTCTCTTATTCCTTCTATAACTCTGTTTTATTTCAGTTTTACCAGTACATGAAGCTGCTTGCTGTCTTCATCTCTTATGGACACCACATGATGTGTTCCATCAAAATGATAATAGCACATCAGCTTATCATTGAGCTTGCACTCTTTTCTGTACATTATTTCTATTTCATCAAATCTGTTGTTTTTGAACACTTCCAAAGGCATT
>JAFQKJ010000072.1 GCA_017397005.1 Bacillota bacterium | reverse complement strand
TATCTATAAAAATAACAGGAATTTTATCATCAGCATGGGCTTCAGCCACTCCTTTTACCGCAGCCATGTTCACTTGATGCATAGTTTTTCCTCTAAATGCCGGTGCTGCCGTATCCGGTATTCGGATGTCATTTTCAGTTTTTTCTATATTGATCACAGTTTCGAAAAATATCTGACTGCCTTCCTGTATGAACTGACCCATAGAATGCAGATCTGTAGTGAACTGAAGAAGCGCAGGAAAAAGGCCCCTTCCCTCTTTACCTTCGCTCTCACCGAAAAGCTGTTTAAGCCATTCACCAAAGAAATACATTTTAGGTTCGTAACATTCATATATCTCGATTTTTTTACCTGCTCTGTCCAGCAGGTATCTTGCCGCCGCATACCGGCAGCATATATTCGTGCCCGGGTCTGCTCCCCGGTATTCTTCTACCCCGGAAGCTGCTCCCTTCATTATCTCTTTTATATCTATACCTGCAGCTGCTATCGGCAGAAGTCCCGCCGGTGTGAGCACTGAATACCTGCCCCCTACATCTTCCGGTATCACAAAGCTTTCATACCCTTCTCGGTCGGCCTCTTCTCTAAGTGCACCTTTATTTCTGTCCGTCACTGCAAAAATACGTCTGCGAGCCTCGTCTATGCCGTATTTCTCATACAGCATCTCCTTAAGCACCGCAAATGCGATGTTCGGTTCCGCAGTAGTCCCTGACTTAGAAACAACGCATAAACATACATCCTTGCCCTCAACAGCTTCCATAAGCTCTTTGTGATAATTAGGACTTATATTCTGACCCGCAAATAATATCATCGGGCTTCGTTTTTTGCTCTCTTCAATTACTGCAGAGAAAGAATGACTCATCATTTCGATACATGCCTTTGCCCCGAGATAGGAACCGCCTATACCGATAACGATGAGTACATCACAGCTTTTCTTTATCCTGTCAGCAGCCACGACGATCCTGTCAAACTCCTCCCTGTCGTATTCTGCCGGGAGGCTCATCCATCCGTTAAAGCCTTCTTTCCCCTCATGAAGGCTCTTGTCAGCTGCCTGCAGTTTTCCCCTTAAGCTCAGGATCTCTTCTTCCCCTAATCCTGATCTGCTCAAATCTAACCCAATATTCACTTTTCACATCTCCTTTTCTGTAGATGCCCCCTTTATGTATTATTGTGTTTTCTTTTTAATTTCTTACTCTGTATCCCGGCACAAGTCCTTCAAGATCTTTCTTTATCTGAGCATCGTCATTGTGCTTCACACTTTCCCAAAGGATACCCAAACGTCTGTCAAATTCAAAATCATTAGGTTCTTCCATATCTATAGTGACTATCCTGCTGTGAGATGTTGGTCTGACAAGCTCCTTGTCAGAAGGAAGCAGCTCTTCGTAAAGTTTTTCTCCCGGTCTGAGCCCGATTATGCTTATAGCGATCTCATCGTAAGGCTTGAATCCGTACAGTTTGATAATATTTTCAGCAAGATCCATGATGCGCACAGCTTTTCCTATGTTTACAGTGAATATTTCTCCCCCCTGAGAAATAGCCGCCGCCTGAAGCACCAGCATAACAGCCTGCTGCAGAGACATAAAATGGCGCACTGCATCCGGATGTGTAACAGTCACAGGGCCGCCCTGTTCCACCTGTCTTTTAAACAAAGGCACTACACTGCCGTTGCTTCCCATGATATTGCCAAGTCTTACTGCCATATACTGAGTTTTGGATATAGTCGACTTAAGCTGCACTATCATTTCCATAGCTCTTGTCACCGCTCCTGCCACGCCGCCCGGCCTGAGAGCCTTGTCGGAAGATATAAGGATGAACTTCTCGGCCGCAAACTCTTCGCAGGCATTTACCAGGGTCAGTGTTCCGAAAATATTATTTCTCACAGCTTCCTTGGCATTATCCTCCATAAGCTGAGTGTTTTTATGTGAAGCCGCATGAATTATTATATGAGGCTTGCTCTTCTGGAATACCTCTTTTATCTGAGCCGCCTCTGTAACAGAGCAAAGTTCAGTCTGTATTTCCACATCAGGATACAGTTTTTTAAGTTCATACTGAAGCTCGAATATGCCGTTTTCTGATGCATCCAGTCCTATGATCTTTCTAGGCAGGTACTTGCCCACCTGACGGCAGATCTCTGAACCCATAGTTCCGCCTGCACCTGTCACAAGGACGATCCTTCCTTTAAAAGAATCCGTGATCTCCTTGCTGTTTATTTCAACACTTTCTCTTCCGAGCAGATCGTCTATATCTACATTTCGAAGCTTGCTGACACTTACCTTCCCGTCAATAAGTTCATGCATAGCAGGCAGGATCTTTACCTGACAGTTTGTCTTGCTGCACTCTGCCATTATAACTTCTATCTCTTTTTTATTGGCAGACGGAAGAGCAATGAATATCTCATCTACTTTATATCTTCTTACCAGCCTTGGTATATCTTTGCGAGTACCGGCAATTTTTATTCCCGATATCCTGTTCCCTACTTTGTTCTTATTCTCATCTACAACGACTGCCGGGATCATCATCATTTCTCCCGTATGCACCCTCATTTCCTTGATGATAGCTGCTGCTGCATAACCTGTGCCTACAAGCATTATCCTCTTTACATCTTTTGAAGAAGACATTATACGCTTTTGGTTTCTCAAAGAGCCTGCGAATCTGTAGAAAAGGCGCACCCCTCCTACCAAGAGCATATCTATAACAAATGGCATGAAAATCAAGCTTCGCTGCATTTCTCCACTGAATATCAGCAAAAATACCGATGCAACAGCATTTGCCGCCGCCGCTGCTCCAACGAGTCTTAGAAGCTCCTGAGCTCCGGCAAAACGCCATAAACTGCTGTAAAGACCGCACAGAGAAAAGATCACCAGTTTTATCGCCGTCAATACAAACCAGAAATTAAGGTACACTTCAAAATATGTACTGAAAGCGGTAGACTCTGTGACAAAATCAAATCTGAGCAGAAACGCCAGCATATATGATAAATTTACAAGTATTCCATCGATCAAAATCAATGTGACCAGACGAACGATCCTCTGCATTTTTTATCTCCTGACTATATAAATTATCCTTCATTTTAACATTTTTTGCAGTTTTTTTCAATATATCCCTACTCCTTATTTTTTACTTGTTCAAAAGAGCGCTATTCGTTATAATGTTTATACATTTAACCCAAACAAAGAACAAGAAGGGCAAAGAACATGAAAAAGATCTTGATCATCGGAAAAGACAGCTATATAGGTAAAAACTTAAAAAAACATTTCTTGAACAGATCCAAAGGCTTTATAGTAAATTCCATCTCTGTCAGAGATGATGGATGGAAAAGCATAAATCTCGGCATCTATGACTGCATCATATATCTGGCCGCCGCAAAACC
>JAFQKJ010000071.1 GCA_017397005.1 Bacillota bacterium | reverse complement strand
AGTGCTGGGGAAGAACATGTGCGTGGTGGTACAAGGGAGAATGTGTAATATTGTCTATTGCTCGTGCGTTGGAAGGAGATAAGGAATGATATTCAAAATAAGCAGTGAGAAGATAGAAGAATTTATCGAAAAGCAGCACTCTATTGACGGCATGGTTTCTATGCATGATTTTGAATTGTGGCTTGAAGAACAGCCGAGAGTCGGTGACTGGATTCCATGCAGTGAAAGGTTGCCTGAAGAACTTGTACCTGTAAATATTACTTGGACAAACAGAAAACCATCGTTTTATTACAGGGACATAAAAGACAAGCCTTTTACAGCTACAGCGGTGTACTGTAATGAAAAATGGTTTTGGTGGTCATCAATTTGCGAGGATATTCTTGCAGAATATGGACGCAACGATGCTGAAATGGTGGATGAAGGCGTTGAAATTCTTGCATGGATGCCATTACCGCCAGCTTATAAGGAGAGTGAAGATGAATAAATACGAAAACGCTATACGATGCCTTCAAGTAATGAAAGGCGCAGAGTGTATAAACATGCTCGGAAGCGAGTTCTCAGAACATTATGGAGACGAAAACATAAAAGCTCTTGAACTTGCAATAGAAGCACTCAAAAGAAACACACCGATGACACCTTATATGGAGTCAGACGGATACGCAGACGGCTATCCAGTATGGGAGTATTCCTGTCCTGAATGTGGCTGTGAGTTTGACGAGGATAGAGTTTGCTACTGTCCTGATTGCGGACAGAAGATAGTATGGGCAGACGATGTGCTGGAGGAGGAATAAATGGAATACGTAAAGTTTTGGATAGCAAAAGACCTTTGGGATCTTGGAGTCGTGCTGGCTATATTCGCAGTAGTAGTCTTTATATACTTTGCTATATGGGTATTCGATAGAATCAAAGCAAAAGCGATAAAGGCTGCAGAGAAGTGGAATGAAATACACTCAGACAGGAAGGAGTAAAGGCATGAGCGGAATAGGATATCAGCCCAACAAGTTCGATACCTGTGACGGCAGTACAGACCGAACCGTAGAGCCTAACTGTCATGCTACATGCAGCGGTTATCTATACAGGAAAGCGGAATTGGAAAAGCTGAATAAGGAGCGGCGAGAGAATTTTGATTATTACGAATATAAAACAGAAGTAGTGCAAAAGGCGAAAAAAAGAGGAGAAAAATGAAGTACAGAAAGAAACCAGTAGTTATTGATGCAATGCAGTTTACAGGTACGCCTGAGAACATCGCAGAGCTGAGCGCATTCATGCAGCGGAAGTTAACCATATCTTATGCGGATCCTGATAATCCACAGATACATATCATGACTCTTGAAGGGGTAATGGCTGCAAACATAGGCGACTATATCATCAAAGGTGTACAGTGTGAGTTCTACCCATGCAAGGAAGATATCTTTAAGGCAACGTATGATGATATTCCTGCGGAAGAATGGGACAAGATAGTAGAAATGTGGGAGGAAAAACATGAGCAAGAAGAAAGCTAAAACAGAGTTTCAGAAGTGGAAGTCTATATTCACGAAGCTGGAGAACCAGCAGGGCAAGAAAAAAGCCAATAAAGGGCTTGGTTAGTTTTATCGTTAGCAAGCACTGCCTATCGGTCCCATTCGGGGCCGTAGGCGTTTCAGGGGCAAGCCCCTATGACCCCAGCTCCGTTTCGGAGTTGCTGGCGCAAGGGAAGGTGCTCCGCAGGGGGAAAGGAGATTAATATGAGCAGAGAAACACTGAAAGCTTATTGTAGTGAGGAAGAGCGTCAGATTATCGAAAGCCATGCTGCCAGGTATGGTAAGACAGTATCAGGGTATATGAGGGAAGTCGCTCTGTACGGTAGAGCTTTTAACATCAACTATGATGCTATAATGGAGCACACCAAAATCATAAACAACCTTAAGGAAGAAATGCACCTGATCATAAAAATGCTTGTGCAGACCAAACAGGCGTATCCGGCTGATGTACAGAGAATGGTTTCGCTCCTCGAAGAGATCACTGAGAACCAAAGGACAATGTTGCAGCGGACCTTAAAAGAACACGAAAAATTACATAAACTGGCAAAAAGTGTCCCTAAATGTCCCTAAATGTCCCTTGACTTGACAAATCGAGGGGTGTATACTTAATATTGGGAAAAGTCTAAAGACTTCTTAATTTACTAATCTTCCTAAACTATAAGGCAAATAAGGCTGACAGATGATCTGTCGGCCTTTTTTATGCCCAAAATTAAACACGATTTTATTATAAGAGGCTATGGGCCTCTTTTTTAGTTATTTGAAAAAGTTACCCAGTAAATGAAAGGAGGTGTGCTGACGATGGCAGAACTGAAAAATGTCAGACATGAAACATTTGCACAGGGTATAGCTGCCGGCCAGACACAAAGAACGGCATATCGTGCAGCATACCCTAAATCAATAAACTGGAAAGATGAAACTGTTGATAAACGAGCTTCAGAGCTTATGAAAAATGGGGAGGTTTTAGGTAGGATTGAAGAATTACGTAAACTAACCACCAGTGAAGCTGTTATGGATATAACTCAAAGAAAAGAATGGCTAACAAAAGTGGTGCAAAATAGCAAAGAAAAGACAAAAGACAGGCTGGGCGCACTTGATATGCTAAACAAGATGGAAGGTGTTTATGTTACTAAACTGGGTGGAGAAGTAAAGCTGCAGCCTAAATTAGAGGACCTGCTATGAGTTATACCGCAGACTATCTGATAGATAAGCGCAGGCAGAAGTGGGAAGAAAAACATGACATAGAATACGATGTACTCTTTAGGGATGCAGTAGCAAGAGAGATCATAAAAGATTCAGATCTACTTGCAGAAGTTAAATCTAACCCGGAGAAACTTATAGAGCTTGTCTTTGTGGTAGTCGATAAGGATCAGAAGACACAGCCATTTTTCTTTAATGATGTTCAGAAAAATTTCATAGACACGTTAAATCAAGCCATAGACGATTTTAACAATGGACTCAGGACAGATATATCCTTATTAGTGCTAAAGGGCAGACAGCAGGGATTTACGACCCTGATTACAGCATATCAGTTAGCATGTTCATTACTAAATAAAAACTTTCAGGGGTTTACCCTGGCAGATAAGAGTGATAACTCAGAATCGATATTTCAGAACAAGGCGAAATTTCCATACAGCCAGCTTCCGGAATCACTGAAGCCTACAGAGAAGTTTAACAACAGAAGACAGCTGCTATTCGAAAAGATCAACTCAGCATGGACGGTAGACACAGCAACCAAGAATGTAGGGCGATCTAAAACAGTCAACTTCTTCCACGGCTCAGAGTGTGCATTTTGGGACTACGGAATAGCGACCGTACAGGCAGCCCTGGGTGAAGCTCTTACGAAAAACTGTATCAAGATATACGAGAGTACAGCCAACGGCTATAACGACTATGAGACGATGTGGAACAGTGGCGTGCATATCAACTGTTTCTATGAGTGGTGGAGGACAAAGGAATATAGGCTAAACTTTCCTCCGGGTGATACCAAAGAAGAGTT
>JAFQKJ010000070.1 GCA_017397005.1 Bacillota bacterium | reverse complement strand
TGTATAGCGCTGCCGGCATGGATACTGGGGAAACAGTTCCCTATTATAGGAGGACCTATAATAGCCATTTTAGCCGGTATGATCGTTACGATATTTATTAAAGATAAAACAAATTTTTCGGCAGGGATCAAATTTACATCTAAAAAGATCCTTCAGTGGGCAGTAGTGCTTTTGGGATTCGGCCTTAATCTTGGGGTAATTTTTGAGACAGGAGTACTTTCGCTTCCGATAATATTAAGCACTATCACAACATCTCTGGTTATAGCCTATGTGATACATAAAACAATGAAAACTCCGGGAAGGATATCTACACTTATCGGAGTGGGATCCTCTATATGCGGAGGATCTGCTGTTGCGGCAGCGGCACCTGTTATTGGAGCGGATGATGAGGAGATAGCTCAGGCAATTTCTGTAATATTTTTCTTCAATGTAGTTGCTGCTTTGGTGTTCCCGACATTAGGCCATGCTCTGGGATTTTCTACCGTATCAGGGGAACCTTTCGGCTTGTTCGCGGGAACTGCCATAAATGATACATCTTCCGTTACAGCGGCAGCATCCACCTGGGACAGCATGTGGGGGCTGGGAACTCAGACTCTTGACACGGCCGTAACCGTTAAGCTTACAAGGACTCTTGCAATCATACCTATTTGCCTTGGCTTGGCGTATATAAGAACAAAAAAAGAAAAAGAAGCCGGCAGAGAAAAAGTCAGCATAAAGAAGATATTTCCTTTCTTCATACTGTTTTTCATGGGGGCTTCATTGATCACTACTGTAGCTGTGGCTCTTGGAGTGGATCCCGGAGTGTTCTCACCGCTAAAAGAACTCAGCAAGTTCTTCATCATACTGGCTATGGCAGCGATAGGTCTAAATACTAATATAATTAAACTCATAAAGTCAGGAGGCAAGCCTCTGTTTATGGGGTTCTGCTGCTGGACAGGTATAACCCTTGTGAGCCTTGGGACACAGTATATTATGGGGATATGGTAGGATGTGTTAAACAGACCAAAGCATCCTGTTGTCCTCGATGGTATATTTGATCCTGTCCGTTTCTTTAAGCCAGGTCAAATAGGATCTCAAAGTGCTTCCTACGAGAACGTACTGATCTATGGACAATGTTAAATCGTAATGATCGAAGAGTTTTTTGAGGATATCTTCGAAACACAAAGATTCTGCGCAGAATGAAACTATGAGATCCCCGATCTCGTTTACTTTATCTATATTGAACTGGGCGAGTTCGGAAATATCATCTGTGACATCAGCATGAGCAGGGACGAAGGTTCCTGCTTTTAATGTTTTTATGTATTCAAGTGTATCGATGTATGCACCTGCATCAAAAAGGAAGCCTACTTGATATTTTTCAAGAGTGGCTTTGCTTGAAAGACAGTCTGCAAGGTAATAAACATCATCAGAGGTTTTGAAGCCAACCATATCAAAACCATGTCCCGGCAGAGAGATGATCTCAAGTCCTTCAGGGAGGACATCTGCACTAAGGGGTTCTGCGATGCTTTCCTGTGCCATAAGGAATTTATTCTTAAGTTCTGCAGGCGGAAAACCTCCGTAAAGGTACATAGGCTCTAAAATAGGGCTGTTTGTAAATGCACATTCCGGGCCCGGAGCATATATTTTGCAGTTTGTCTGGCTTTGAAGATATTTGTTTCCTCCGATATGGTCGGCATGAGAATGGGTATTGAGTATAGCTTTAAGTTTCCAGCCGTTGGCATCAAGGATCTGTCTAACTTTTCTTCCGGCATTCTTGTCGTTTCCGCTGTCGATAACGTATACTTCGTTATCTTTATCCACATAAAGACCCATTTTTGCAGGGCAGTCTATATAATAGCTTTTTTCACCAACTTTGATAAGTTCGTACATATAATTCCTCCGTATGAGTTGTTTTGCTCATTATAGCATATTTTCTGCATTTTCATTTAATTTTAGCTAAAATATCTAAATTATCCCAAATCAATTGCTTTTTTATGAAATGAGAATTATTATATATTAAACATAGTTATTTATAGTTCAGATTTTGGTTCGCTATGGAGTGCAAAAAACGCAGACTTTTGTATAAGAGAATAGAGTTTGAAAAGGTTAAGGAGGATGCAGAATGAGACCTATGAGAAATGCAAAAAGAGAAGTAAAAGACGAAAAATACATCGATGAGATCATAATGAACTGCGACTGCTGCAGACTTGGACTCATAGATGGAGATGAGGTGTATATCGTTCCTCTTAATTTCGGATATGAAAATGACAATGGAAAGAAAGTTTTCTATTTCCACGGTGCAAAGGAAGGCAGAAAGATAGATCTTATCGGTTCCGGAGCTAAAGTGGGAATTGAACTTGACAGAAATCATGAGCTTAAAGAATCCGATTCTGCATGCGATTTTTCTTTTGTATATCAGAGCGTTATAGGGAAAGGAAAAGCAGTTCTTCTTGAAGATGCCGCAGAAAAAACTGTTGGACTCAAGAGTATAATGAAGCATCATACAGGAAGAGATAACTGGGAATTCAAAGATGCGGTAGTGGAAGCTACAGCTGTGATAAAACTTGAAGTTGAAGAACTTAGCTGTAAAGAGATCCCAAGATAATAAATTAATAACAGTTTAATAAAAAAACTACCCTTTAGGATAATATCCTTAGGGTAGTTATTTTTGTTTAGATAATTTTAAGGCAAGTCAAACTCTCTGGTTATTGCGTCGGCAAAGTATGAGAGGTTCTCCTCGTTGTATTCGATCTCTCCGTTGTCAAACATAAGAGATGCTCCGTATATCAAAGCTCTAACGATATAAAATTTTCTTTGAGCTACCGTATCAGGCATTTCAGCTTCTTTGCAGAACTTGTTTATAAGTTTGAGAACGCGTTTGCTCATTTGAGCTTTCATATTATCAAATTTTTCATCAAAATCTTCATCCTTCATCATAAGGATAGATCTAAAGTGAGGGTTTTCTACAAGAAAGCGTATATAATCCACCGAAATCTCCACTAAAAGCTTCTTGATATCGCCGCTGTTGTTTTTTACGATCGCAAGCTGACGTCTGGCCCATATAAAGTTGATATATTCTATTATGGCCGCCATAAATTCACTTTTATCCTTAAAATGCTTATATGGAGCTGCACAGGAAACACCGCATTTGGCCGCTATCCTTCTAACAGAGAAATTATGAAATCCGTTATTATTCAGTTCTTCAATGCCTGCAAGGATCAGTTCTTCCTGCAGGTTCTTTTTTGTCGATTTATTTGCCATATCATCACCTTTTATATTTCTTAAATTATATAATTATGAATTCTTTGTGTCAACCGAGCAGAAGTGTAGAAATCGTATTGACAGCAGATACTAAAAGTGGTAGAATTTCGCTCAAGTTATCACTGATAACCAGTTAACACTGATAACCAAAATCGAAAGAAAACTTTGGAGGTATACTATGATATTTAATGCTATTGCGGAGCTTATCGCTGAAAAAATCGAATGTGATGTTAACGAAATCAAAATGGAAAGTTCATTCAAAGATCTCGGTATCGATTCTCTTGATACAGTAGAAATGATCATGAATCTTGAAGACAAGATAGGTAAAGAGATAGAAGTAGAAGATAAAGTTGAAACAGTAGGCGAGCTTGTAAAGTACATCGAAAATAAATATCAGGTTTAATAAAATGATAAAGACTAGGATAAATGAGATCATCGGGATCGAATACCCGCTTTTCCAAGGGGGTATGGCATGGATCTCAGACGGCAGACTGGCGGCGGCGGTTTCTGAAGCAGGTGGTTTAGGGATAATTGCTTCGGGAAACGCTCCTGCTGAGTATGTTTTGGAACAAATCAGGATAGCAGCCTCTTTGACAGATAAACCTTTCGGAGTGAATCTTATGCTGATGAATCCTTTTGCGGATGAGATCGCTGAGATAATAGCTCAGGAGAAGGTAAAGGTAGTGACCACAGGTGCCGGAAATCCTCTTAAATACATGAAGCTATGGAAGGAAGCCGGAGAAGTGGGAGAGATAGTTGTAATACCAAAAGAAGAAAAAAAACAGACAGGAGTATTCTGCGCTTACCATGAAAATCCTCAGATGTATGAACACGTCTGGAGGAACGGCATATATCATACAGGAGACTCTGCAAGGATAGATGAGGACGGTTATTTCTGGTTCGAAGGAAGGATAGATGATGTCATAAAGACCGGAGGATACAGAGTAGGTCCTTTTGAAATCGAAAGCGTGCTTTCACTTCATCCTGCAGTTGTGGAATGTTCGGTAGTGGGTGTTCCGGATCCATCCAGAGGTCA
>JAFQKJ010000069.1 GCA_017397005.1 Bacillota bacterium | reverse complement strand
ACTTCCAGCGGAGGCGCGATCGGCATGATGCAGATCATGGGCTCAACAGGAAGAGCGTACGGCTTGTCAAAAGCCGACCTGCTTGATGTTGAAAAGAATATCAAATTCGGAACAGAGTACATCAGCAGACACATTGCTACCTTTGGAACTGTTGAAAAAGCATTGGTTGCATACAACCAGGGCGGGGCGGCGGTAAACAGAGGAAAAACATCATCCAGATACTCAAACGTAGTATTATCAAGGTACAATGCTATAGCAGCAGCTGCGGAAGGAAACTAAATGTCTTATAAGGTCAAACTGGAGATCTTCGAAGGTCCATTCGATCTTCTCGTATATCTTATCGAAACCTCAGAAATGAGCATATATGATATCAGGATCTCTGAGATAACCGAGCAGTATCTTGAATACATCAATGAGTATGAAAGCCGGGATATCGAGATCTCAGCGGAATTTCTTGTCCTGGCAGCGACTTTGATAGAGATCAAGTCCAAAATGCTTATTCCGGGGAACAGGGAAGTTCTCGGGGAACCGGAAACAGAAGATCCAAGAAAGGATCTTGTGGAAAAAATCATAGAATATAAAAAATTCAAAAAGGTAGCGGAACTTCTTGACATCAAAGAGGACAGTTACCTGAAACGCTGGTACAAGCCACAGGAAGACCTGGCAGACTACAAAAATAACGGTGCATTTGATGTTCTTGTGGTTGAACCTGACAAATTTATCGAAACCTTTAAGCTCTTTTTAGAAAGAAGAAAAAAGGTGGAAGATATACAACGCCATTATGAAAAAAGCGCAAAGATCCGTGACAGAGTAGGAATTAAAGATAAAATTAAAGTGATTAAACAGTACCTGAAAGATGGCGCAAAAGTTTCTTTCAGGGAGATTATGGCTGATTGTGAAGATACCTACGAAGTGGCGGTAAGCTTTGTTGCAATGCTGGAAATGATGAAGTCGGGCCAGATAATTGTTAAACAGAAGAAAAGTTTTGGTGAAATACTTATTGAAGGGATTAACAAATGATGGATAGACAAATGATCAAATCAGCGCTTGAGTCCATGCTTTTCGTATGGGGCGATCCTCTGGAAGCCAAAGCTGCGGCTAAGGTGTTTGAGGCTGACGAGGAATATATAATGGGTTGTCTGAAGGAACTTCAGGATGATTACGAAGGCCGTAGCGGTGGCATCGTAATACAAAGGTTCGGCAGCAGTTTTCAACTGTGTACCAGAGAAGAGAACAGAGATTTTATCGAAAAACTCTGCAATCCTGTAAAGGAAAGAAAGCTTTCTAAATCTGCTCTTGAGGTGCTTGCTGTAATAGCATACAAGCAGCCTGTAACAAGAGGAGAGATCGAATCCATAAGAGGCGTGAGGTGCACTTACGTTTTGGAAGGACTTCAGCAGAAAGGTCTTATTGAAGAAGTGGGAAGATCCGAAGCTATCGGAAGACCGGTGCTTTACGGAACAACAGATCTGTTTTTAAGACATTTCGGTATAGAAAGCCTAAGTGAACTCCCGGACATAGAAACGGACGAGTTCATGACAGATAAGAACGAATAAATCAAGTTACGAAGAATAAAATATGACTGTAACGATAAGGAGAGTAGGATGAAAAAACTAATTCCAATTACAGTCATATTTTTATTTTTTGCCTTTATGGGTCAGTGTGTACCCACGATGCAGGTATTTGCTGAAAGTAGCCCGCCTCAAGTGTCGGCAGTTTCAGCTATTGTAATGGATGGGGCTACCGGAAGAATCCTGTACGAAAAAAACGGATACAGCAGACAGTTTCCCGCCAGCACAACAAAGATAATGACTTGTCTATTGGCTATAGAGTCAGGGCATCAGCCGGATGAAATAGTGAATATATCTGAGCGGGCGGCAAAAGAAGAAGGCTCTTCCATTTATATGGAAGCGGGAGAAAAGATCCGTTTTGAGGACTTGATATATGCTTTGATGCTAAGATCCGGAAATGATTCTGCAGTGGCGCTGGCAGAGCATATATCAGGTTCTGCGGAAGCCTTTGCAGAGGAGATGAATAAAAAAGCAGAAGAACTTGGGGCAAAAGATACCCATTTTGTTACTGTGAATGGGCTCCATGATGATGATCATTATACTACTGCATATGATATGGCTTTATTTGCAAGGGAAGCAATGAAGGATGAGTATTTCAGAGAAATCGTTGGATCTCAGAAATGGAACGCATCCAGAGATATAGATAAATTCAACTTTTTTTACAACAAAAACAAGGTACTGTATCAGTATGAAGGCGGAAACGGCATTAAAATTGGGTACACTACGGCAGCGGGCAGGTGCCTGGTAGCATCTTCACAGAGAAATGGCATGGAGCTTATAGCGGTAGTGTTTTCCGCACCAGACTGGTTCAATGACACTTATAAATTAATGGACTATATATATGAAAATTACGAAGCGGAGACTCTTATAAAAGCTGAAGAGCCTTTGGCGGCGGTGAATATAGAAAATGGAGAGAAAGGCCATACCTGGCTCATGTCTGATCACGATATAGTTTATCCGAAAAAAATCGGAGAAGATGTAGATGTAAGTTTTAAAATAGAGTCGGATAAAAATATTTCAGCACCTATAAAAAGAGGGGCGCCTGCCGGAGGAATAACTGTATTCTATAACGGAGAAGAAGTAGGAAAGGATGAACTGGTATTCAGGGAAGATGTGGATGCGGACAATGATGAAGATAAAGGCATCATCAATAATTTTCTGTCTTTTATCACAAAAAAGGAATAGCGTAATATTCTGATATAAACGGATGAAAGGGGAAAAGATGATGTTCGAAAACCCTGTGTTTATGTGTATAGATGCCGGAGGAGAAAATTGTCCCTGCCGTTTGGCAGAAAGCGGAAACTGTATAGCCTGCGGAAGATTGTCGGGACAGGACTGTTCCGGATGCAGATGGCATGGAGTTTGTATATATAATGAATATATTCAGGGAGGAAAAAAGATAAAAAACAATAGGGAAGAAAAAGAAGTACCTATAGTTGAAATGGAAATATATGATGAGATATTGTATCTTGGTTTAAATGTAGGAAAAGGCTTTGCCATCAAATGCTATCCGGCAGGAACCTATGTTTTTTTGAGAAGTAAGGACAGGGAGCAGTTCTATAATGTACCTATATCTGTAATGAGGGCAGATATCGAAAAAGGAGTCATATACTTGCTTGTAAAATGTATTTCTTCTAAAACAAAGGCCCTTCAGGATGTAAAGGAAACGGTTGTGATAAGAGGTCCTTACAGAAATGGTGTGTTCGGTATAGATGAGCTGTATACTTCTCTTAGAGATGCAGAAAGAGAAGGAAGAAGAGGAAAGATTTTGGCAATATCAAGGTCAGTAGGCATTGCTCCTGCGGAAAAGCTCATACAGGTGTTTGGAAATAAACATGATATTACTTTGATGGCGGACCTTTCCAATATGAGTCGCGGAATAATAGAAAAACACCTTAATGAAAAACCTGCTGCTTTTTCTGAACTGGATCTTACGAACGAAAAAAATATTAAAAAGATCCGTGATGAAATAGTCGGCGGAAGATATGACTTCATAGCAGTTTTTACGTCGGACTACTATATAAATCTGATAGGAGATCTAACAGAAGAGTTGAATTTTAGAGGCAGGATGGCTGTCAGCAATAATTTCAACATATGCTGCGGAGAAGGTATCTGCGGTGCCTGCAGTGTGGCAGGCAAGAACGGAGAGACCCTCAAAATGTGCAAATGCCGTCTTTCCGGCGAGGAGTCCATAAAAAGGAAAGTTATTTATAAATAATATCAAATATT
>JAFQKJ010000068.1 GCA_017397005.1 Bacillota bacterium | reverse complement strand
GTTTCCTGAATATTTCTTTTTTCAATTTCTTCTAAATATTCATCACTGCTTATTCTTGGATGAAGTTTGTATTCTGCTTTGAGTATGACCATATTAATCACCTTTTTACTAAATACAGCCGATTTTTATTGATTTTACCACCAAAAAATAAAACGGTGTAGGAAACATAAATCTTCTTGATTTCAAATTGATAAAACTCGAAAATAAAATTATAAAAAATTTATACGGCTTGTTAAAAAAATATTTTATATTGCCTCAATATGGCTATTTATGGTAAATTAAAGTGTTGATAGTTATGAAAGATATGTTTGATTTTAAGACCGTATCATTGTCAGAGGACGGAGAGTCTCTGGTAATACTGGATCAGACGCTGCTTCCCGGTGAAATGAAGTATCTGACCTTAAATACGGAAGAGAGTATATGGGAAGCTATTTATAAATTAAGAGTAAGAGGGGCTCCGGCCATCGGCGTAGCTGCGGCATACGGAATGTATGTGGCGGCTAACAGTTGTGTAACGGATTCCGTGGAAGTCTTTATTAAGGAACTTGAAAGGATAAAGACTTACCTGGGCAGCGCTAGACCCACAGCAGTCAATCTGTTCTGGGCACTGGACAAGGTCTTTGCAGCTGCACAGGCTGCCGCAGAAAAAACCGGCCAAAAACCGGATGCTGTTGCTGAGATAAAGCATGCAATGAGAAAAGAAGCCGAGAGGATACATGAAGATGACATCAGGACTTGTATGCTCATAGGCGAAAACTGTCTTGAACTTCTGGAACCGGGAATGGGTATACTGACTCATTGCAATGCAGGGGCTTTAGCTACTGCAGGTATAGGCACTGCGCTGGCTCCTATTTATGTAGGAAACAGCAGAGGATACGGCTTTAAAGTCTTTGCCGATGAAACAAGGCCTTTGCTTCAGGGAGCAAGGCTCACGGCGTGGGAACTCAGCCAGTCCGGTGCTGATGTTACTCTGATATGCGACAACATGGCTTCTCTGGTGATGAAAAGCGGAAAGATCCGGGCTGTGATAACCGGTGCAGACAGGATAGCGGCTAATGGCGATACCGCTAACAAGATAGGAACTTCAGGAGTAGCCATACTGGCTAAGGAATACGGCATCCCGGTGTATATCAATGCGCCATTGTCTACTATAGATATGGAGTGCAGAACGGGAGCTGAAATACGGATCGAAGAAAGACCCGGAGAAGAAATATATAAAATGTGGTATGAAAAACCAATGTCAGTGGAAGGCATCAAGACCTTTAATCCTGCCTTTGACGTGACAGATAATAAATATATTGCGGCGATAATAACAGAAAAGGGCATAGCCCGACCGCCGTTCAATGAATCGCTAAATAATTTTTTCAAATAAATAGGAGGGTGCACACAAAAATGGGCAAGAATAAGATGAAGGAAGTAAGCAATTTCAAAGGAAGCTCAACTTATGTAGTATCAAGAGAACTGATGAATTCAGTTAACGTAGCGGTAGCTTTACAGAAGCCTCTTTTGATCAAGGGCGAACCTGGCACAGGAAAAACAATGCTGGCAGAAGCTATAGCAGAATCCATGGGTATGGAGCTCATTATCTGGAACATCAAATCAACAACAAAAGCTCAGGAAGGTCTCTATGTTTACGATACAGTACAGAGACTTTATGACAGCCAGTTCGGCGAAGGCGATGTAAGCGATATCAAAAAGTACATCAAACTCGGAAAGCTTGGTGAAGCTTTCACATCAGAAAAACAGGTAGTTATGCTCATCGACGAGATCGATAAAGCTGACCTCGAATTCCCTAATGACCTTCTCTGGGAACTTGATAAAATGGAATACCATATTCCTGAAACAAAAGAAACTATCAAAGCAAAACACAGACCTATCGTTATCATTACATCCAATGCGGAAAAAGAACTTCCGGATGCATTCCTTAGAAGATGTATCTTCCACTATATTGAATTCCCAACAGAAGAAAAGATGGAAGAGATCGTAAGAGTTCATTATCCTGATATCGAGTCAAAACTTCTCGAAAATGCAATGGAAGCTTTCTATTGGATCAGAAATATGAAAGATATTCAGAAGAAACCAAGTACATCTGAACTTCTTGACTGGCTCCAAGCATTAGTGCTCAGCGGAGTTTCAGTAGACAGGATCAAAACAGAGATCCCTTATGTAGGCGTACTGCTTAAAAAGAATCAGGATCTCGAAACACTGTTCAACGTAAAGGACAGAAACAGCAAGAGCAATAACTCCGGTTACAGATGGAGATAGTTTATTATGTTTATAAATTTTTTCTATTTATTAAGAGCCAGAGGCTTGAAGGTATCCATGAATGAGTGGATGACCTTGATCGAAGCTTTGGATAAAGGTCTTTGCCGTTCCAGCCTTGTGGATTTCTATTATCTATGCAGGAGCATAGTTGTAAAAAGCGAATCGGAATTCGATAAATTCGACCTTGCATTCGCGGAGTTTTTCAGAGGCGTAGAAACCGCTGATGATATCCCGGATGAAGTATGGAAGTGGCTCGATGAAGAAATCAGACCTGCAATGATGATCGATAAGCTCAAGCAGGAATTTCCTCAGTATGAACTTGATGAACTTCTCAAGATGCTTGAAGAACGTATCAAAGAACAGACAGAGGCTCATCAGGGCGGAAACTACTGGGTAGGTACCGGAGGAACTTCAGTATTCGGCCATAACGGATATAACCCTGCGGGTATCAGAGTAGGGGGAGAATCAAGACATCGTTCAGCAGTAAAGGTTGCCGGGGAAAGAAACTTCAGAGATTTCAGACAGGACAATATTTTGGATACAAGACAGTTCCAGATGGCGTTCAGAAAGCTCAGACAGTTCTCCAGCAGAGTTGATGCAGAAAGAACAGAACTTGACATTGAGAGCACAGTTCAGGAAACTTGCGATAATGCAGGACTCCTCAGTCTGGTTTATGAAAAACCAAGACAGAACACAGTTAAGGTGCTGTTGTTATTTGACTCAGACGGTTCAATGACGCCTTACGCGAAGATGTGCAGCATGCTTTTCCAGGCGGCAAACAAGTCAAATCATTTTAAAGATATAAAAACTTTTTATTTCCACAACTGTATATATGACCATTTATATGAAACCCCTCACTGCAGATGGGGAGACTGGATAGATACAGAATGGATATTCAAAAACCTCAGCAGCGATTATAAAGTAATAATCGTCGGAGATGCTTCGATGGCTCCGAGCGAGCTCATGAGCAGAGGCGGAAGCAGTTATTACAGTCATTATAACGATATCCCGGGAATAGAATGGCTTGAAAGAGTAAAGAGACATTTTTCTCATGTGGTATGGCTCAACCCTATCAAAGAATCTTACTGGGCATATGATTACGGCTGCTTCACTATAGAGAGAGTAGGAAACGTATTCCCTATGTTCGAATTGTCTCTTGAAGGACTAGAAAATGCGATTAAAAAGTTGCTAGTCGCAAGATAATGTGGTACAATTTAGTTTAAAGTATATATAAATTATAAAAATAGGAAACGGAGAATTTAATTATGAGATGTCCATTTTGCGAAAATAGAGACACCAAAGTAATCGACTCCCGACCAACTGAGGAAGGCCACGCAATCAGAAGAAGACGCGAATGCGAAAACTGCAAGAAGAGATTCACAACTTATGAAAAAGTGGAAGAAATACCTCTTGTAGTTATAAAAAAAGACGGGAGCAGAGAAGTTTTTGACAGAAATAAGGTGCTTAACGGCATAATCAAGGCTTGTGAAAAGAGACCTGTTTCTATCGAAGATATTGAAGCCATTGTTTCTGATATTGAAAGAGGCCTCAATAATATGATGGAAAAAGAGATAAAGACTAAGGTCATCGGAGAGGTCATTATGGATCATCTGATAGATCTGGATGAAGTTGCGTATGTAAGATTTGCATCTGTATACAGACAGTTCAAAGACGTAAATACGTTTATCTCTGAGATCGAAAAGTTAGTGAATAAGGAAAAGAATTGATATGGAGCCATTTCAGCTTGAAAAAGCAGAAAATGGGGTGTGGTACTTTTCTATACCTGAATTCGAAAAATACGGCGATGTAAAAACTTTCTTCACGACCCGGGTAGGGGGAGTAAGCGAAGGAGATTTTACTTCACTGAATTTCGGAGGGTATACATCAGACCGACCTGAGAGTGTGCAAGAAAACAGAAGAAGAGTGTACGAAGCCAACGGTATCGGCGAAGATATGACGGAAGGCTTCGTAAGGCAGGTGCATGGAGATCATGTATGCTGCATACAATCGGAAGATATACTTCAGGAAGATACATTTACAATTAATAATGCAGACGGGATAACAACAAATTTAGATAATATGCTGTTAATGACCCTTCATGCAGACTGTCTTCCTCTGTATTTCTACGATACAAAGAAGAAAGTTATAGCGGTGACCCATGCCGGATGGCGAGGCACATTAAAGAATATCGGACCTAAAACAATAGTCAAAATGAACAGGGAATTCGGAAGTGAGCCGGAAGATATCATTGCGGCTATAGGCCCGGGTATAAGCTTATGCTGTTTTGAAGTGGGACCGGAAGTCTATGATGAATTTAAGAACGTATTTCATCTTATAGATGAATGTTCTTATAGAAAAGAAAATGGGAAATATATGCTGGATCTTAAAAAGATTAATGAGATCCAGTTAAAGGAAGCGGGAGTTTCCAAGGTATTGGTTAGTAAATATTGTACAAAATGTGATGATGAGCTGTTCTTCTCCCATAGACGTGACAACGGGCATACCGGCCGCATGGGAGCGGGAATTATACTGAAGAAATAAAGATTATTTTTGCGGAACATCTACATATATATTTTGAGAAAAGGAGAGGATCGTATGAGCAATAAACTTATTATTGCAATAGATGGCCCGGCCGGTGCCGGCAAGAGTACAGTCGCGAGGATCCTGGCAGAGATATTCGGGTGCGAATATATCGATACAGGTGCAATGTACAGGGCTATTGCGTACAAATGTGTTCAGCGACTTATCGACATTGACAACGATGAAGAACTGAAAGAACTTTTGGACGAAACAGAGGTCGCTTTCAAAGATAAAAAGATCCTGCTTGACGGCAGACCTGTAGAGAATGAAATAAGAACGCCTAAGATCAGCAGTATCGTATCTAAGGTGGCGGAAAAGAAAATGGTTCGTGAAAAGCTTATTGAAGCTCAGAGAAAGATCGGTGAAGAAGTAAGCGTTGTAATGGACGGACGTGATATAGGAACCAGCGTTTTTCCTGATGCTCAGTTTAAATTCTTTATTACTGCCAGCGTTGATGAACGTGCTGACAGAAGATACAAGGAGCTTATTCAAAAGGGATATGATGCGTCTAAAATAGAGATCTATACAGAGATCAAAAAAAGAGACGAATACGATACAAACAGAACTCTTAACCCTCTTAGAAAAGCACCTGATGCGATTCTTATAGACACTACAAAACGAACTATCAACGATGTTGTGGATGAAGTTTGTGAGAGAATAAGAAGATCATAAATTGTTTTTTCTGCGGCTCGGAGTTTTCTCGAGCCGCTTTTTAGATTTATATTGGTTTTATATAAAAAAGATTGGAGAAGTAAAATGGGTTTTAAATCAGATATTGAAATTGCACAGGAATCGAAGATGGAGCAGATAACAGAGATCGCTGCTAAACTTAACATTAAAGATGATTACGTAGAATGCTACGGAAAATACAAAGCAAAGATCGATTACAATATGCTTTCAGAATATGAAGATAAGGCTGACGGAAAGCTTATCCTTGTTACTGCTATCACACCTACACCTGCAGGTGAAGGAAAAACAACAACAACCGTTGGTCTTGGAGATGCTTTATCTCTTATCGGCAAGAAAACTGTCGTAGCTCTTAGAGAACCTTCACTCGGCCCTGTATTCGGAGTTAAAGGCGGAGCTGCAGGCGGCGGATATTCTCAGGTGGTTCCTATGGAAGATATAAACCTTCATTTTACAGGAGACATCCATGCTGTAACAACAGCAAACAACCTTATCGCAGCTATGCTGGACAACCACATTCAGCAGGGAAACACTCTCAATATCGATCCAAGAAGGATCGTATGGAAACGCTGTATGGACATGAATGACAGACAGCTTAGATTTGTAGTTGACGGTCTTGGCGGAAAACCAAACGGAACACCTAGAGAAGACGGATTCGATATTTCTGTTGCTTCAGAAGTAATGGCTGTATTATGCCTTTCATCTGACATAGAAGATCTTAAAGCAAGGATCTCAAGAATGATCATTGCGTATACATATGACGGAAAACCTGTTACAGCAGGAGATATCAAGGCTCAGGGAGCTGTAGCAGCTCTTATGAAAGATGCCCTCAAACCAAATCTGGTTCAGACACTTGCTCATACACCTGCATTTATCCATGGCGGACCTTTTGCAAATATCGCTCACGGATGCAACAGTGTAATGGCAACAAAGATGGCGTTAAAATTAGGAGATTATGTTGTAACTGAAGCCGGATTCGGTGCGGATCTCGGAGCTGAAAAGTTCCTGGATATCAAGTGCAGAATGAGCGGATTAAGACCTGATGCTGTAGTTATAGTTGCAACAGCAAGAGCTTTAAAACATCACGGCGGTGTTGCTAAAGCTGATTTAAACAATGAAAACATCCCTGCTCTTGAAGTTGGTATCGAAAACCTGCTTAAGCATGTTGAAAATATCACAGTAAACTTCGGACTTCCTGCTGTAGTTGCTATCAATGAATTCCCTACAGATACAAAAGCTGAAATGGATTTCATTGAAAAGAAATGTAAAGAGCTCGGCGTAAATGCAGTACTTTCACAGGTATGGGCAAAAGGCGGAGAAGGCGGAAGAAATCTTGCAAACGAAGTTGTAAGAGCTATCGAAGAAGAAGCAAACAATTTCAAGTTCACATATGATACAGAACTTCCTATCAGAGAAAAGATCGAAGCTATCGCTAAGAAGATCTACGGTGCAGACGGCGTTGACTTTATCGGAAATGCAAATAAGCAGATCGATGAGATAGAAAGCATGGGCTTCGGAAATCTTCCTATCTGCGTAGCAAAAACACAGTATTCCATCTCTGATGATGCTAAGAAACTGGGAAGACCAAAGAACTTCAGGATCTCAGTAAGAAATGTTAAAGCATCTGTAGGTGCGGGATTCATAGTTGTGCTCACTGGAGACATCATGACTATGCCTGGACTTCCAAAAGTTCCTGCAGCTGAAGCTATCGATGTTGATAAAACAGGAAAGATCTCAGGATTATTCTAGTTTGATCGATACTCTCAGGAGGAATTGGTATGTTAAATAAAACCTGTATAGAATTTGCAGAAGTTCTGGCGTCAAAAGAACCGGTGCCGGGAGGCGGAGGTGCCTCTGCTTATGTCGGTTCATTGGGAATGGCCCTTGGAAGCATGGTAGGCAATCTTACTTTAGGGAAAAAGAAGTATGCCGATGTGGAAGAAGACATCAAAGCGCTCCTGGAAAGATCTCAGCAGCTCATGAAGAGACTCAACGATCTTGTGGAAGCAGATGCAGAAGCTTTCAAACCTCTGTCAGATGCGTACAGACTTCCTTCATGTACAGATGAAGAAAAAGAATACAAAGAAACAATGATACAGGCTTCTCTGAAAGCTGCCGCGCAGGCTCCTTTAGATATAGCAAAAGCTTGTGCTGAAGCTATAGAGCTTCATAAAGAGTTTGCAGAAAAGGGTTCAAGGCTGGCTGTCAGCGATGCGGGCTGCGGAGCGATCTTCTGCAAGGCCGCACTTCAGGGAGCAAGGCTTAATGTGTTGATAAACCTTAATCTTATGAAAGATGAAGATCTTAAATATAAGATGCAGAAAGAAATAGACGAAGTGACCTTAAAAGGCGTTGCAATGGCGGACGAAGTTTATTCATATGTGGAGAATAATCTTTGATCCAAAAGAAAGGCAAATGATATGTCGGAAATATTAAAGGGCGCACCTGTAGCGGCGCAGATAAGAGCTAAAATCGCGGAAAAAATCGAAATATGCAGACTTAAAGGCGTTGATCCAAAAGTTGCTATAGTAAGAGTGGGAGAAAATCCTGATGACATAGCTTATGAAAAGAGAGTAAAAAGCAATTGTGAAAAAGTAGGTCTTTCATATCATGTTTTCGTGCTTGATGATGATATCACACAGGAGGATTTTGAAAAAGGGTTTGCTGATATCAACGGATCTGCGGATATAGACGGTATCCTGCTTTTCAGACCTTTGCCTAAGCATCTGGATGAAGAAAAGATATGCGGAATGATAGATCCTAAGAAGGATATAGACTGTATGAATCCTGTTAACCTTAATAAAGTTTTTAACGGAGATAAGGACAGGTTCGCTCCTTGTACTTCAGAGGCTGTGGTAGAAATACTTAAGTATTATGAGGTTCCTATTGCAGGGGCAAATGCTGTTGTGGTAAACAGAAGTATGGTTTTAGGCAAACCTCTTGCAATGCTTCTTTTGGATGAGAATGCAACAGTGACAGTTTGCCATTCAAAAACTGCCGATATCAAAGCCCATACAAAACAGGCTGATATAGTGGTAACAGGTGTTGGTAAAGCT
Source organism: Bacillota bacterium (assembly GCA_017397005.1). GTDB lineage: Bacteria > Bacillota > Clostridia > Peptostreptococcales > Anaerovoracaceae > RGIG1899. The sequence goes on along the minus strand of JAFQKJ010000068.1, from coordinate 20,753 downwards.
AATTTCTTTGGAAAAGAATTCTTTTCAGAGAAAAACGTAGTAGTTGATGTAGGAATAAATTTTGCAGAAGGCAGGATGACCGGTGATGTGGATTTCGAGCAGGCAGAGCCAGTGGTAAAAGCCATCACTCCGGTGCCGGGAGGCGTTGGGGCAGTTACTTCAATGATCCTTCTTAAACATGCTGTGGAGGCTGCATGGAGGAGAGTTAATGGATAAAGGTATTCTTGCACCTGTGGAGATCGTTGGTGCAGCATTAAACGCAGGAAAAGCAAAGGCTGAAAGAAAGTTTATGCCTATGCTGGTCCTGGCGATATTGGCAGGAGCATTTATTGCTTTTGCAGCAGAGGCTTCCAATATGGCGGCATTTAATTTGCTGGGAGATCCAAGCACATTTGGTTTAGGCAGATGTCTTGCGGGTTCTATATTTGCGGGCGGATTGATGCTTGTAGTCCTTACGGGAGCGGAACTTTTTACAGGTAATACGCTGATTTGTATAGCTGTTTATGAAAAACAGGTGAAGTTTGGCTCTATGATGAGAAACTGGGGCATTGTTTATGTTGGAAACTTCATTGGATCTGTTCTTATAGCATTCATGATGATCCAGACAGGACTTTTAGGAAGCGCAGATGGCGCTTTGGGAGCTATGACCATAAAGATAGCTATGAATAAAGTCAACATGGGATTTATGGCAGCTTTATTTTCAGGGATAATGTGTAACTGGCTTGTTTGTCTTGCTGTATGGATCGCATTTGCGGCAAATACCGTTCAAGGCAAGATACTGGGCATATTTTTCCCGATCTGGATGTTCGTAACATCAGGATTTGAACACTGCGTAGCAAATATGTATTACATACCTGCAGGTATAATGGCGAAAGCCGGATACGCGCAGGCCGGCGGATTCAGCCAGGAGATGCTGGATTCATTGACTTGGGGCACTTTTGTAACAGGAAATCTTATTCCTGCGACTATAGGAAATATAATAGGAGGAGTTCTGTTTGTAGGAACTGCTTACTGGTTTGCCTTATACAGACCTTCAAAGAATAAATAGGAGGCGATATTTTGAAATCCACTATTAAGGACGTTGCTGACCGATCCGGTGTTTCCATAGCAACCGTATCCAGAGTTATCAACGGCGCTTCGGTAGTAAGTGAAAAGTCAAGAAAAAAGGTTCTTGAAGCTATAAAGGAACTGGATTTTAAACCTAATCAGGTGGCGCGAAATCTCGTAATGCAAAAGAATACCACCATCGGTATCATAGTGCCGGGAATGGGTAATCAGTACTATGGAGGTATACTTAACGGGATAGAAGAAGAGAGCAGCAAGCTGGGGTATGATGTAATGCTGTGTACTTCGGGAGGCGAGAGTCAGAACGAGATCAGGCATCTTGAAATGTTTGAAGAAAGACATGTTGCCGGAATAATAGTGATGGCACAGCGTCTTAAACCTGAAACTGTTCAGAAGATAAACGATCTTAAAACTCCTGTTATAATGATGAACAGGAGCACCAGTGGTCTGAAATGTCCTACTGTATCCATAGATAATTTCAGAGCTGCATATGAGATCACTAATTACCTTATAGAAAAAGGACATCGCAAAATTGCTTTATTCAGAAACAGTATGGACATAGATGCATGCGGAGTTGAGCAGTATAGTGGATTTGAAAGAGCTTTAGCGGAACATGGACTGTCTATTGACAGAAGCCTTGTTAAATACGGAGAATTCCGTACAGAAAAGAGTTATGAGCTTATGGCAGAGCTTATCAGGAAAAAGAATGTGCCTACAGCAGTCATTGCTACCAGCGATATTATGGCAGTAGGTGCATGCAACGCCCTTGTAGATAATGGATATAAAGTGCCGGAAGATGTTTCGGTCGTAGGCTTTAACGATATTCAGCTTGCCGGGTTATACAGACCTTCTCTCACTGTTATCCATCAGCCATTAAAAGCAATGGGTGCAGAGGCTGTTAGAATGATAGTTAACGTTAATAAGAATGAGGATGAAAGCACCATACCAAACGACGGAAGAACGGTGATCCTTTCTCATTCTCTTATCGAAAGACAGAGTTCTGCGGAAGTGAAAAAATAAGGAGAAAGTATAATGGAAGTTATAGGAAATTCAATAAATTCTGTAACTGCGGAGCTGTTTGGCTCTGTGGGCGTGATCACTTTAGCAGCGGTTTTCCCTGCATTGATCCTGCTGGTGATATGCCTTTTGGTAATAAAGATACTGCTGAAACTTTTAGACAGAGTATTTGAAAAGAGCGGTTTAGAAAAGAGTTTGTGCAAGTTTGTAAGAACAGCAGCAAAGTATCTTTTACTGTTCCTGACACTGCTTCTTGTTGCGGCAACTTTGGGTATAAATGTAACATCTCTCATAGCGGTGTTCAGCGTACTGGGGCTTGCGGTATCACTGGCAGTACAGGGTGCATTATCTAATTTAGCAGGAGGAATAATGCTTCTTGTTTCAAAGCCGTTTAAACTTGGAGATTATGTTGAAGCCGGAGGCGTGGAAGGCACAATTAACGACATTGGCCTCGTACATACAAGGATTCTTACGGTAGATAACAAACTTATCTTCGTGCCTAACGGAGATATTTCTGCTTCAAAAATAACTAATTACACATATGAAGAAAAAAGACGCGTGGATCTTACCTTCACTGCATCATATGATGCTCCTATAGATACAGTTTATAAAGCTTTGAGAGAAGCGGTAGACTCTATAGATGTATTCCTTAAAGATCCTGAACCGTTTATTAAGGTTCAGAGTTATCAGAACAGCAGTATCGAGTATGTGGTCAGAGCGTGGACGGCTACAGGAGATTACTGGACAGGCTATTTCGAACTGATCGAAAAAGTTATGGATGTATTTAATAAATATGATGTAGAAATGACATACGATCACATTAATGTTCACATGGTAAACAAGTAAAGGAGGCAATAATGAACAAATTGAACTGCAGACCAAGGGTAGATAACAGCTTGTTTTTAATAGGATGCATACTTTTCTCGCTTAGTTTCCTGTACTCTCTGTCAGGGATATTCAGTTACTTTTATTTTGCATCTTTCATGAACGCAGTATTTGCGGCAGCTATCTGTGTGTTATTTTTCCTTGTATATTTAGGAAAGATAAGCATATTTATTCCTTTCATAGTTGTTGCTGTTGATGTTTTGATCGATAATGTTTCGGGATTCATAGGATCAAACGGGTTCTTTGGGTTCCTGAATTTTGCTGCAGCAGTATTCGCAGTGCTTGCAGTGATGGGAGTTGTAAACTTTGATTTAAAACTGGGTATTGCTGAAAAAATAAAATCAAAGGCAAACGATCCTTGTATTATAGCAGCGGCAGCATTTGCTTTGCTTGGAATAATTTCAGTTATCAAATGTTTTGCATTTCTTGATTTTGGATTGTCATTCCTTTACATAATAAATAAATTATGCTACTTCGGTGGAGCAGTATTAGTTTTATACAGTTTAGAAACAGAAAGAGTTCTTGTGTTAGAAGGCGAAGTGGTGGACGAGCATTCATATAACGAAGCCAGAGAAAAAGCTAAGACTGAGGAAGCGGCAAATAATATCAAATATCAGAAATTCCAGACTGCTGATGGGGAAGTTCCTATGGAACTGGCAACTCAGGAAAACATAGTTAAGAATGTAGTTCTTGGAGTTATCACATTAGGTATTTACTGGTATATATGGTGGTACAGAGTTTGCAGGAGAGTAAGACTTATTGAAGGAAGAGAACCTTCATGTGGAGGAGAGCTTGCTTGTATACTTCTCGTTCCTTTTTATGCGATCTACTGGTTCTATACAAGGGCACAGAGATTATCAGACGGTGCAAAGAGATACGGAATATATATTAAAGACAGTTCAGTTCTTTACATAGTTCTTGCCATCTTTGGACTCAGCATAGTTTCATTCATCCTTATACAGACTGAACTCAACACATTTGCAGATAAGCTTAGATTAGGTATAAAGGATAATATAGATAGGTATAACGATCCATATGCACAGTATCAGAGACCTCAGGAACAGCCAAAAGAAGAAGTAAAACCTGAGAATGAACCAGAAAAAGAAGAAGTTAAAACTGAAGTAAAGGAAGAACCGGAAAAAGAAGAAACAGAAGCTCAGCAGAAACAGAATACGGATGAAATAATAGAAACTATCAAAAAACTTTCTGAGCTTAAAGAACAGGGCATTTTATCGGAAGAAGAATTTGCGGCTAAGAAAGCGGAACTTCTTGAAAGGATGTAATAGAATAAATAAGGGCATTCATTTGAATGCCCTAAGTTATTTTTTGTTATAATTCGTGAATGAAAAGTCCGCTGCCCAGTTTTGGCTCAAACCATGTGGACTTAGGAGGCATAAGAAGACCTGCATCAGCTACAGCTATAAGCTGGTCTATAGTGACCGGATATAGGGAGAATGCTATCTCCATATCTTCATTTACTCTGCGTTCGAGTTCTCCTAAACCTCTGATGCCGCCGCAGAAATCTATCCTTTTATCTGTTCGTGGATTCTCAACACCAAGGATAGGTGAGAGAAGATTTTTCTGAAGGATAGAAACGTCTAAAGAATCTATTGGATGATCTGCATCGTAGGTACCTTCTTTTGCAGTGAGTTTGTACCATCCATCTTTTATAAACATTCCGAAGGTGTGAAGAGCTTCCGGTCTGTATGCTTCTGGAGCTGAGATCTTTTCTACTGCAAAGTTTTCTTCGATTCTTTTAAAGAAGTCTTCTTTTGAATGACCGTTGAAATCTTTTACAACTCTGTTGTAATCGAATACAGCCAGATCTTTATCCGGGAAGATAACTGCCATGAAATAGTTAAATTCTTCATCGCCTGTGTATCCGGGATTTTCTTTTCTTTTTTCGAGCCCTACGTGAACAGCAGAAGCGGATCTGTGGTGTCCGTCGGCTATATACATATAGTCGATCTGATTTTTAAATGTATCTTCTATCTTTTCACAAAGTGCATCTTCTTTGACTACCCATAATATATGTGCAACCCCGTAGTCGTCTACGATATCGTATTCCGGAGTGCCGGCTGTAACTTCAGAAATAATATCTGCAAGAGTCTGGTTCTGTTTGTAGGTGAAAAATACAGGCTCTGTATTAGCATTACATATTGTGAAATGGTTGATCCTGTCTATTTCTTTGTCTTTTCTTGTAAGTTCATGTTTTTTGATGATATCGTTCACATAATCATCAATGGAAGCGCAGCCTACGAATCCGGTCTGAACTCTGCCATCCATTATCTGTCTGTAAACATAATAGGCAGGTTTTTCTTCTCTTATAAAAATACCTTTATCGTAAAAATCAGCAATATTTGATTTCGCTTTTAAATAAACTGATTTATCATATGGATCTTCCTGATCGGGGAGATCTATTTCTGCTCTGCAGATATGAAGATAGCTGTATGGATTGCCTTTAGCCATTTCCGCAGCTTCTTTTCTTTTCATTACATCGTATGGAAGTGAAACAACTTTTTCCGCGTATTCAGGGGCGGGTCTTAATGCTTTGAAAGGGCGTACTATTGCCATGAATTGTTCTCTCCTTCGTTTTAAAATCTAAAAATGGTTAACAATAACATTATATTCATTGGTTTTATATATGTAAAGAAAAAACAACGGAGTGCTTTTTAAGCGCTGTTAGTAAACAGATGATTTCGTATAAAGATTTTGGAGGCAGGAATGGGAATAAGTATAAAAAGGATAAAAATTCTGTTTGTTGGAGTGCTGGCTGTTTTTCTGATACTTTGTATAAGACTGTTTTTTATTCAGATAGTGGGATTGGAAAGGGCAGAGACCGTATACTCTTCTCAGTATAGTTCAGAACTTCACGGCATGAACTATAGAGGAGATATTCTGGACAGAAACGGTGTATCTTTAGTAAACACAGAAGAAACATATATCATACTTTTAGACAAAATAAAATATGACGATGAAGCGGCGGCTCTTCTTGAAGAACTGGGAGCGGAAAGCATATCGATGGACAACAGGAGATACTATGGATTTAAAACTGACAGACATGATGATGAGATTTTGGAGATATTCAAATCCGAGTATGGGGGATATGTGTTTTCAAGTACTGATCGTTATTCATTACCTCAGCCTGCGGCTCATATAATAGGATACTGCAATCGATCTGAAAATACAGGAGCTTTTGGGATAGAAAGAGAATATAATGATATATTGGTTTCAGACGGAAAACTTAGTTTAACTGTAGATGGAGTGGGACGTATTTTACCGGGATACGGTCTGAGTTACAGTTCAGGTAATGATGGGGGATCAGTACAGACGACCTTAGATCTTGATATTCAGAAAACTGCTGAAGAAGCTTTATCTAAATACGCATACAACGGAGGAGCAGCAGTTATAGTTGATGCTGATTCCGGAGGAATACTATGCTCGGCTTCTTATCCTGTATTTGATCCGGACAATCCTGACAAAGCATATGGCAGTTCTCTTGTAAATAAAGCTGTTCAAACATCCTATCCTCCAGGATCGGTTTTTAAAATAATAGTTGCTGCGGCAGCGATCGAAGAAGGGATAGCAGATCCTGAGGATGTGTTTATATGCACCGGAAGTGAAAATCTTTTTGGGGTGGAGATACAGTGTGCAAAAAAAGAAGGTCACGGAGAAATAACATTTGAAGAAGGATTTGCAAGATCCTGCAACTGTGTATTCATACAGCTTGGCAGAGAACTGGGAAAGGACAAACTTCTTGAAATGGCGAACAGGTTTGGAGTGGGAGAAAAAGTGCTTGAGATCCTTGAGGAGGAATCTGCAGGATACCTGGCAGGAGAATCTCAAACTTTGGGAGCCGGAATAGGAAATTTGTCTATAGGTCAGGGAGAAACTGAAATAACCTGTATTCAAGCGGCTAAAATAGCAGGTATAGTTGCTTGCTATGGTAAAGATCCGGGGTTATACTTAATAAACAAGGGTGATAAGAATAATAAAGAGGAACAGATAATATCTGTAAGAACTGCTTTGATACTGAAGAAACTGATGTGCAGCGTAGTTGAAGAAGGTACAGGGAGAAGAGCAGGCAAGGATTCTGCGGGTAAAAGCGGTTCGGCTCAGTCATATATAAATGGAAAAAAAGTGGTGCATGGGTGGTATATTGGCTTTTTTCCAACAGATGATCCGAAATATATCGTGTCAGTAATAGCAGAAGACGGAGGAGGCGCGGCTGCAGCTGTAAGTATTTTTGCGGATATTCACGAGGGATTAAAAAATCATGATTTAGACTAAAAGCTTGCCATAAAGTACTTGCAAATACTGTATTCATATGTTAAAATCTCCTATGGTGTACTACGAACGGTCCTCTGATGCATCATGGTGTCATGAACGTTTAATAAATTAAAGGGAGGAACACTATGAACATTATTACAGCAATTGAGCAGGAATACGTGAAAAACGACGTTCCAGAAATTAAAGTTGGGGACACAGTAAAAGTTCACATTAAGATCAAAGAAGGCTCAAGAGAAAGAATCCAGATTTTTGAAGGTTATGTTTTAAAGAAACAGAACGGCGGCATCAATGAAACATTCACAGTAAGAAGAATTGCTTCAGGCGTTGGCGTTGAAAAAACATTCCCAATTCATTCACCAAAAATCGAAAAAGTCGAAGTGGTTAGACACGGTTTCGTTAGAAGAGCTAAGCTTAACTACATGCGTGAAAGAACTGGTAAATCTGCAAAAATCAGACCAGAAAAGAAAAAGTAATAAGTCAAAAAGGGAGAGCCTATGTTTTAGGCTTTCTTTTTTTATATTTAAAACAAGTCTACATTCACGACTGCCTGACGGCAGATGATATAAGGAGAAAAAAATGGCAAATGAGCATATAAACTGGTATCCGGGGCATATGAAAAAGACTCGAGAACTTATACAGGAAAATCTTAAGCTTGTTAATGCTGCGGTGGAGATCCTTGACGCAAGGATACCTGTATCAAGTAAAAACCCTGTTATAGATGAGCTTATAAAAAATAAACGAAGGATCGTTATTTTAAATAAAAGCGATCTTGGAGATCCGAAAACAAATGAAGCCTGGGTAAGATACTTTAAAGCACAGGGGGCAGAGCCTGTGTGCATGAATGCTCTTACAGGTGAAGGGATCGCCGATCTTTTCAAGGTAATGAACAGGATGAAAGATGAGATCAACAAGGATTCTGTGAGAAAAAAACCTTTAAGGGCTATGATAGTAGGAATACCAAATGTAGGCAAATCTTCTCTCATAAATCGTCTCGCAGGAAAGAAAAGCGCTAAGACAGGAAATAAACCGGGGGTGACCAGAGGCAAGCAGTGGATAAACCTTCAGGATCAGATCCAGCTTTTAGATACACCCGGTATACTTTGGCCTAAGTTTGAGGATAAAGAGATAGCATTAAAACTGTCATTTGTAGGCTCGATCAAAGATGAAGTTTTGGACAGAGAAGACCTTACTATAGAACTTATCAAATACCTTCAGGTAAGATATCCTGAACTTTTGGTCAACAGATATAATATAGAAACCGCTGAAGGTGAACCGCTCGAGGTTATGGAGAGGATCTGTGATAAGCGTGGATTTATCATGTCAGGAAAAAGATATGATTACGCAAGAGCAGCGAGAACTATAATGGATGAATTCAGAGGCGGTAAAATGGGCAGGATCACTTTGGAAATGCCGGGAGATAAATAGGAGAGCTTGCTATGACTAAAGAGGAAAGAAGACTTCTGATGGAACAGAAGCTTGTGGAAATGAAAGTTTATGAAAATGAACTTTACAGTAAAGGTATAAAATATGCAGCAGGTATAGACGAAGTAGGCAGAGGTCCTTTGGCCGGTCCGGTGGTGGCTGCTGCAGTTATACTTCCGCTAGATTTTGATGTTTTAGGCATAAATGATTCCAAGAAGCTTTCGGAAAAAAAGAGAGAAGAGCTTTTTGAAGTTATAAAGGAAAGGGCAGTGGCATATTCCTTTGGAGTGGTGGATAATGAGGTCATTGACGAAATAAATATTTTAGAAGCCACCAAAAAAGCAATGAAGATGGCTGTAGAATCATTAGAGATAAAACCGGAGCATTTACTTATAGATGCTGTAAAACTTCAAGATGTAGATCTTCCTCAAACCGCTATTATAAAAGGTGATGAAAAGAGTATTTCTGTGGCTGCGGCATCAATACTTGCCAAGGTCACAAGAGACCGTATGATGGTGGAGTATGCTGAGGAGTATACTCATTATGCTTTTGAAAAGAATAAGGGATATGGTACGAAAGCCCATTACGAAGGAATAGAAAAGGCAGGCATCTGTCCTATACATAGAAAGACATTTTTGAAAAAGCTTCTGTAAATCAAAGGTAAATCATGAAAAAATCTATCAGGAATTTCACAAATGAATATGATCTTTATCTTCAGGACGAATCAAGGAAGACAGGCTATGCTGAAACTGTATCATTTCCAAAAGATATAGAAGAAGCAGCATCAATAGTAAAGTATTGCTGTGAAAATGATGTGCCTGTAACGGTAAGGAGCGGAGGCACCGGTGTTGGAGCAGGTGCTGTGCCTTTTGGCGGCCATTTGATGAGTATGGAGAAGATAAAAGGTTTAAAAATGGGAGCAGATGGGATGTCTGTTATTGCAGGAGCGGGCTGCTCATTAAATGAGATAAACCGATTTATCACCATTAATACCGGAGGAAATCTGTTTCTGCCCCCTGATCCTACGGAAGGTTCAGCAGGAGCTGGGGGGATGGTTTCTTGTAATTCATCAGGGGCTAGGACATATATGTACGGACCTGTAAGAAACTATGTAAAAAGACTTACGATCATATTGTCTGATGGAAAGATACTTGACATTGAAAGAGGAAAGATCTTTGCATCAGGCAGAAACTTTGAAATAAACGGTGAGGCTCTGGGAGGGACCGGTAAAATATCAGGAAAACTGCCGGGATATGAAATGCCTAAGGTCAAAAACGCCGCTGGATATTACATAAAAGAAGATATGGACCTTATAGATCTTTTCATAGGAGCGGAGGGAACTCTGGGTATCGTTACGGAAGCGGAGTTTTCTTTGGTGGAAAAACCTAAATATATTTGGGGTATCATAGCGTTTTTTAGAAATGAAGAAAATGGCATAGATTTCTCGGAAATGGTAAAGGGATGTGATGATCTAAGTAACAGCATAATGTCTGTGGAGTTCTTCGATCAAGGTTCTTTGGAACTTCTAAGGGAGAAGGCTGAAGCATCAAAAGGATCCGGAGGGTTCAGGATCATACCGTCAGAGTTTAAAGAGGCTGTGTTTACGGAGCTTAAAGGTGAGGCTCATGAGGATATGATCTTAGCGTTGAAACGTCTGGAAGATCTTATCACCGCAGCAGGAGGAAACCCGGATGATGCCTGGTGTGCTGTAAGCGGAAGAAGCTTTGAAGCCTTCAAAGAACTGAGACATGCTACCCCGGAGGGTGTAAATAACAGGATAGCAGAAATAAAGAAAAGCTGCCCTGCAATAACCAAGCTGGGAAGCGATATGTCTGTTCCCGGAAAGCTGTTTAAAGAAACCGTAAAAATGTATAAAAGAGATCTGGAAAATGCAGGCTTGGAATATGTTATGTTTGGACATATAGGTGATTCTCATCTGCACGTGAATATAATCAGCAGGAACGAAGAAGAGTATTTTAAAGGCAAAGAAATCTTCGCCGGCTGGGCAGAACACATGGGAATGATCGGAGGAAGCATTTCCGCTGAACATGGTGTAGGGAAACTGAAAAGAGAGTTTCTCGTTAAAATGTACGGTGAAAAGTCAGAGGATGAAATGCGGGAATTGAAAAAGATATTTGATCCGAAAGGTCTATTGGGCCGTGATAATATTTTTTTGTGGGATATTGTTAGATAATAAAAGATTTGAGGAGGAGGAAACTAATGATATTAAAACGTATTACAGCTGTCGTTTTGGCATTGGCAATGGTCGTTTCGGGAAGTGTTTTTGCTTTTGCGGAAGAAGATGTATTTGATGCTTCAAAACCTGACTATTATGATCAGTGGGGCAGAGCGATCTATCTTGATGAATTCGGACAGGCATTTTACATTGATGATGAAGGGTATCCAACGTATGTAGGCACACCTGTGGATGAACATTACGGCGAATATGGCGATGAAACCATAAAATATGATGAGCCGCCGGTGAAAGACAATGGTTCATCGAACAGCGGTGTATCAGGAGATACGATCAGAGTGAATCCTGTTGTCATTTACAAAGAAGGCAGTAAATATGTAGATAAATACGGAAGAGAATTCATTAAAGAAAACGGTACATATTATCCGAAAGCTATTGAAAACTTTGAACGTATTTACGATTATAAGCCGGGAACATTTACTGATGTGGATGAAAATGCCTGGTATGCAGACAGCGTAGCTACTGTATATGAAATGGGTCTTATGATGGGTGACGGAGAAGGTCATTTCAATCCAAATGGAAATGTTACTATTGCGGAAGCCCATGCTCTTGCTGCCAGGATCAGCAGCATATATAAAACAGGAACTGCGGATTTCGTACAGGGAAGCCCTTGGTATCAGGTGTATTATGATTTTATAGATGAATACAATTACTATTCTTCAGATGAACTTACTGCTCCTAATACTGCAGCTAAACGTGATCAATTTGCAAGAGCTCTTTTTGCTGCTATACCTGTGCGTTATGATCGATATGATGAATTATATAAAATATACGATCAATGGGACTGGCCGGTCATCAACGAGATCCTTTACAGCGATATTGCAGATATAGATGATGGTGCTTGGGCATACGGCGAAGATATATTAAGACTGTATAAGGCGGGTATCCTTACCGGATCTGATAGTAATGGATCCTTTAAGCCAAACACAAACATAACTCGTGCAGAAGCGGCGGCTATCATTGAGAGGATAGCTTTCCCTGAATTGAGGAAAGAATTTACTCCTGCAAGTCATAAACCTATAAACCTTGATTTTTATGAAGATACCGTATTTCCTACAGCAGAAAGTGTGGCAGGAGTTAAAAACTCTGATATAGAAAAAAGGACTCTTAGTGACGGCACTATAAGGACTTTGTATACATATGAGAACGTTTCTAAGGCTCAGTGGATGGCATACAATACCTTTGTAAGAGATTATTCTGATGGTATAAGCGGAAAGGGCGGTATGTTCGACTATGAATATTATACTTACACGTTTTATAAAAACAGCAGAAGCATAAGGACTTTTTCTGCTGAATACACCGGTGAAGACAAGACTATGACGGTGTTCTGGGATTACTATTACGGAAACTAGTAATATCAGCAAAGTTTGCGGCAAAACCTTGACATTTCAAGTAAATACCCGTAAAATATTTTAGTAATTGCATAAAAAAACGATGACGAAGAGGAGTAGGAAAGAAGTCCTTCCCAGAGAATGAGATCCGTGGCTGTAAGGTCTCAAAGTGTACGACTTTCTGAAGGTTGCTTTCGAGTTTTTATAGAGAATGAGTGCTGCGCGTATGAGCGTTTATGCGGTCAACGTGCGGAATAAAGGTGGTACCGCGGATAATATCCGTCCTTTAATCAAAATAAAGGACGGATTTTTGTTTGCTGAAAAACCGTCCAAGAATACAAGGAGACCTAAAATGGAAAAACAATTAGCAAAAACTTACGATCCTAAACAGTTCGAAGAAAGGATCTACGAGACCTGGGAAAAATCAGGATGTTTTAAAGCAGAGATCGATCCAAACAAAAAACCTTTTACTATCGTTATGCCGCCTCCAAATATTACAGGCCAGCTTCATATGGGACATGCTCTTGACCAGACTCTTCAGGACGTGCTCATCAGATGGAAGAGGATGCAGGGCTATTCTGCACTTTGGCTTCCGGGAACAGACCATGCCAGCATCGCTACAGAAGTAAAAGTTGTTGATAAGATCAGAGAAGAAGAAGGAAAGACAAAGGAAGATTTAGGAAGAGAAGAATTCCTTAAGAGAGCCTGGGACTGGAAACGTGTCTACGGCGGAAGGATCACAGAACAGGTAAGAAAACTCGGAAACTCCTGTGACTGGGACAGAGAACGCTTCACAATGGACGAAGGCTGCAATAAAGCCGTAACTCAGTTCTTTATCGACCTTTACAACGAAGGTCTCATTTACAGAGGAAACCGTCTTATCAACTGGTGCCCAAGCTGCAAAACAACTCTTTCCGATGCGGAAGTTGAGCATGAAGACAAACAGGGCAAGTACTACTATGTAAGATATGATGCTGCTGACGGTTCAGGAGACAGCATGGTAGTTGCTACATCAAGACCTGAAACAATATTTGCTGACGTTGCTATTGCAGTAAATCCTGAAGATGAAAGATATGCTGACAGAGTAGGCAAAGAGTTCGTTATCCCGACAACAGACAGAAAAATCAAAGTAATAACAGACCCATATCCAGACATGACAAAGGGTACTGGTGCTGTAAAGATCACTCCTGCTCATGATTTCAATGACTTTGAAGTAGGCGAAAGAAACGGCCTGGAAGTTATCTGCTGTATCGATTTTGATGGAAGAATGACAGAACTTGCAGGCAAGTATCAGGGTCTTGACAGATATGACTGCAGAAAACAGTTTGTTAAAGAACTGGAAGAAACAGGTCATCTCGTAAAAACAGAAGATATGACTATCCCTGTAGGCGGATGCTACAGATGCGGAACAGTTATCGAACCTATGCTTTCAGATCAGTGGTTCGTTAAGATGGAACCATTAGCAAAGAAAGCTATAGAAGTTGCTCAGAACGGAGAGCTTATTCATGTTCCTGAAAGATTTGAAAAGATCTACCTTCACTGGCTGGAAAACATCAAAGACTGGTGTATTTCAAGACAGCATTGGTGGGGACACAGGATTCCGGCATATTACTGTCAGGACTGCGGCGAGCTCGTTGTTGCAAAGGAAGCTCCTCATACTTGTCCTAAGTGCGGAAGCACAAACTTTAAACAGGATGAAGACGTTCTGGATACATGGTTCAGCTCAGGATTATGGCCTTACTCAACATTAGGATGGCCTGAAGAAACAGAAGACCTTAAGTACTTCTATCCTACAGATGTACTGGTAACAGGTTACGATATCATCTTCTTCTGGGTAGTTAGAATGGTATTCTCAGCTCTGTATTCTACAAGCGAAAGCCCATTCAAATACGTATATGTACATGGTCTTGTAAGAGATGCTCAGGGAAGAAAAATGAGTAAGTCTCTCGGAAACGGCATAGATCCTCTTGAAATGATCGATTTATACGGTGCCGATGCTCTCAGATTCATGCTGATGACAGGTATCACACCGGGTAATGACATGCGTTTCCAGACAGAAAAGATCGAAAGTGCAAGAAACTTTGCTAACAAGCTTTGGAATGCATCAAGATTCGTTCTTATGAATGCAGAAGATTCTCAGATGATCTCTGAAGAAGAAGCTATGAAGAACCTCAGAGATGAAGATAAGTGGATACTTGCAAGGATCAATGAAGTTACTAAAGAAGTTACTGCAAATCTTGACAAGTTTGAATTGTCATTTGCTGGCCAGAAAGTATATGATTTCATTTGGAATGAATACTGCGACTGGTATATCGAAATCGTTAAGGGAAGATTATACGGTGAAGACGGCGTTGACAGAAACACAGCTATCTTTGTTCTTATCAAAGTCCTCAAAGACATGCTCAAGCTTCTCCATCCATTTATGCCGTTCATTACTGAAGAGATCTGGGGATATCTCCCGGAAACAGAAGGAATGCTTATCAGTGCTCAGTGGCCTGAATATGATGAAAATCTTGACTATAGCGAATCAGTAGAAAAGATCGAACTGGTAATGGAAGCTGTAAGAAGCATCAGAAATATCAGAGCTGAAGCAGGAGCTCTTCCTTCAAGAAAACTCAATGCTATCATCGTTGCAGAAGGCAAAGCTGCAGACATGCTTTCTTCAGACGAAAGATATATCAAAAACCTTGCAAACATTACAAGTATCACATTTGCTGCGGATAAGAGCCAGGCTCCTCAGGATGTAATGTCCGGAGTTATCACAGGGGCTGAGATCCTTATTCCTCTTGATGATCTTCTTGATTATGAAGCTGAACTTGAAAGACTTGAAAAAGAAAAAGAAAGACTTATCAAAGAAGTAAAGAGAATAGACGGAAAACTTTCAAACGAAGGCTTTGTTAAGAAAGCTCCTGAAAAGGTAGTAAATGAAGAAAAAGCTAAGCTTGCCAACTATAATGACATGCTTGAAAAAGTAACAGCAAGACTTGAACAGGTTAAAGGAAAACTGTCAAAATAATGGATGTTAAGGATAGAGAACTTTTAGAAAAGAGTATAAAAAAAATAGGAAAGTTCAACAGATTCGGAAGTAAACCGGGACTCGAAAGAGTCTCGGAGCTTCTGCATCGTCTGGATGATCCTCAGAAAGATCTGAAAGTCATACACGTAGGTGGCACTAACGGGAAAGGTTCTGTGTGCCGATACGTGTATTCTGTTTTACAGGAAGCAGGATATAAGACAGGACTTTTCATATCCCCTTACATTGAAGATTTTACAGAGCGTATCGAATACAATGGTGAGCAGATATCACCGAAAGATCTTTCCAGGATCACGGATCTGGTGATAGAGAAAGCTGATGAAATGGTGGCCGAGAGTTTGGAATCACCTACAGAATTTGAAGTGGTCACTGCTATTGCAATGTATTATTACAAAGAAAAGCAGGCTGATCCTGTAGTTCTTGAAGTTGGCCTTGGGGGAAGAGGAGATTCAACTAATGTGGTAGATAAATCCTTGGTTTCATGTATCGTATCTATTTCGTTAGATCATACGGATTTTCTTGGGAACACACTTAAGCAGATAGCCTGGGAAAAAGCAGGGATAATTAAAAAAGGCTGTCCTGTGATATTCTTTTCCAAAGAGCAGGATGTCATAGAGGAGATATGCTCAAAGGCTGGGAGTAAAAATGCTGAAGTTATAAACTGTGCTGAATATGTCCCTTATGATTTGAAAGAAGATATGAAGGGTACGGAATTTTCCGCTGAGATAGGTCATAGGCTATATAACAAGATACGGATAAATATGCCGGGAGAACATCAGGTTTCAAATGCTCTATGCGCACTTCAGATATTTGAAATATTGAAAACTCAAGGATATTCTTTGACCGAGGAAAGCATAAAAGGAGGTATGTCTTCGGCAAGACAGCCTGGAAGGATAGAAATCGTCAAGGAGGATCCGTATATCATTTTAGACGGATCTCATAACGCAGACAGCGTTAAAGCATTGAAGGAATGGGCAGAAAAATTCTTTACTGAAGAAGATGAAGTACTGATAGTAACGGGGGTTTTGAAAGATAAAGAGTATGGGCTTATAGCTGAAATGCTTTCAGATATTGGGACGGATTTTATAATAACAGAACCGGATAATCCAAGAAAACTTGATGCAGCTGAATACAAAAAGGCTTTCGAAGAAGTGATAGATCCTAAGAAGGAGCTCTGGGTTTTAAAAGATACAGAGAAAGCTGTGGAAGAAGCTTTGAATAAAGTTTTTGTTAAAGAAAACAATAATAAAGCTTATAAAGCATTGATTTTTACAGGTTCTTTGTATATGATTGGGGTTGTTAGAGGTAAATTAATGAGGATGATTACGGAGGTTTGATTTGAGATGAAGGCAAACAAGGTAGTATTGTTCTACAACAGTTATTCCGGAGGCGGAACATTTGCAACAAATCTTGACCGTATTTTTGAAAGGTATCAGAGCAAAGGGATGCAGGTGTTTCCTTACAGGATAGATAAGGATCCGGATAAGATGGCGGAATATCTTATGTCGCTTGATAAGGAGTCTATATGTCAGGTGGCTATCGCAGGGGGAGACGGTTCTATAAATTTATGCGTAAATGCTTTGATAAAAGCGGACTATCATGCACCTTTAGCTATATTTCCTGCAGGGACAGCCAATGATATGGCTACAAATTTAGGCATTCCGCGAGTGGTAGAAGCAGCTTTAGATGTAGCTCTCGATGATTATACTGTACCTTTTGATGTAGGTCTGATCAACGGAATGTACTACATAAATGTAGCCAGCTTTGGTTTTTTGGTTGATATAAGTCAGAAGACCGACCAAAAAGTGAAAAACAGTTTTGGTATGCTTGGGTATTATTTGAAGACAATAGAAGAACTTCATAAGGTGAAACCGTTTAAAGTCAGAATGAGACACGACGGACTTGACTACGAAGAGAGCATCTATTTTATGGTAATAATGAACAGTACCACTGCAGGCGGATTTAAAAATGCAGCACCGAAGGCTTCTGTTTCTGATGGAAAATTTGATATAGTTGGATTCAGAGAATGTCCTATTTTAGAATTCCCTGTTGTAGCTGCTAAATTTGTTAAGAGGGATCATTTAAAGAATCCTTATATAATATTTAAACAGGTCGATGAGATCATTATCGATTCTGAACTTGAAGTAGGTACTGATGTTGACGGAGAAAAAGGACCTGAATTCCCGCTTCACATCAAAGTAATACCTTCTCGTTTCAGAGTTCATGTTCATAGAGCTATAAGATAGCCGCACCATAGAAGCTCTTGTTTCATAAAATGTATGAAACAGCGGGGTGGAGATAGGTGCATGAATATAAACAAAAATAAAAATATGCTGCTTAGCGATACCGGAAAGGATCGGATCACGATCATGGATACGGAAAACGGCAGTGTTATAAAGAATATATACACGTCCGCTAACGGCGGACCTCATGGGATAACTGTCTGTGAAAACGGACAGTTTCTTTGTTTTTCTAACACATATGGAAACAATGTACAGATGTACGATATAAAAAACGAGAAACTGGATAAAGAAATATATACAGGAGCAAGTCCGTGTCATATCATCGGATACGGCGAAAAAATGTATGTGACAAATTCTGATTCTGACAGTATTTCAGTCATAGATATAAAAGAAAAAAACGGGATAATGGTAATATCTTCCGGGAGAATGCCTCATGATATTATACATTGGAAGGATTCAGTCCTTATAGCTGAAAGCGGTTCGGACAGTATGGGTATAATAAATACTTCGGAAGATGAATACTGTGAAAGGGTGGATCTGAAATGCTCTCCTGTGCATATGTGCATTATACCCGGGGAAAATATAATAGCTGCAGCATGTACAGAATACGGAATAGAGGTAAAAGGATATATATGTTTGCTGGATGCAGATTCGATGAAGCTTTTGGAACGAATAAGAATAGGGAACTGCATTACAGATATTGCTGCGGATCCTGATGGAAAACATGTTTACGTGGCAGATGCAGGGAACAAAAGTATTTATAAAGTAAATATAATCTCAGGACTTCCGGTAAAAGATATGCTTTTATCCGGCTTTGTTTCTTCTATTTCTTTTAGTGAAGGAACAGATAAACTGATGGCTGCAGACAGCATCAATGATTTAGTATATATAATAGATAAGGAAAAATGGGATGTTGAAAGGATAGTGAGATCCGGAAAAGATATTTCACATATCGTTTCATTGTAAATATGTAAGGCGGCATGAGCCGCCTGTATATATTTTCTTTTATCTGCCTGACATCTGTTTTTCAGCAGCTTCTACTAATTTTTTAGTCATATAACCGCCAACATAGCCATTCTGTCTTGAAGTCATATTTCCCTTGTCAGTCTGTTCGTAATTAGACATACCCAGTTCTGAAGCAACTTCAGTCTTTAACTGTTTTAATCCGTTTTTTGCATTAGGATTCATAGCCATATTTACAGCCTCCTTGTGTTATAAAATATTTATAGTTTCAGGTCATTCTGCAGTTTTCCTGTACTAATAATATTTGCAAAAATTATAATAATTATTTTGTTACATTATGGAGACTTTGTTAAATTATTTTTTATCGAACGGAGTTATGTATAAGTATAAGGATATTCCATAGATCTCTATCTATATGAGTACCTTCAGGAAGCAGAGAAACAGTCCTTAATTCCCTTATATTCGCCTCAGTGGCAGGATCTAAAATACCTGTAAATTCCAATTCAGAAAAATTATCGTAATTTTTGCTTATAGTTTGAAATGCATGCTGAACAGAGTAAATGGAAGGATGAAAATCTCCTGCAGAAAACACCGAATCAGAGGATGGGAATGCATCGAACAGGTAAGGCATAAGATCAGTATCCTGTACCAGAAGATATTGTTTTCTAAGTAATTCCCATGTAAATGGATCCGCAGTACCTGTAGCTTCAAGCCCTGATAAAGTCTGAAACATTTTAAGTGCAGCTTCTGTCTGTACATCAAATATACCGTTTACTGCAACTGCAGGTATTTCTCTGTATTCATATGACAGAGCTCTGAGATACTGTTGAAGCTGAATTATGTACTGGGAATTCGATGTAGTAGGACGAGAAAGATCTGAACCGCTCATTTTAAACCTCTCTTTCTGAAGTGCCTATGTAGGCATTGTATAATTCTATGGTTGTGGCTTCATCTGCTATTCCGGTAACAGGAAGGCCAGCAAAATTTTGAAAACTTCTGACAGCCTGTTCTGTATACTGATCATAAGTACCGGTCATTTCTACAGGAATGACATATTCGTTAAAATTTGCTATATAGTTGATAAAATACTGTATCAGTTCAACAAAAAAACCTGTATCTCCCGGAGAAAGGCTGTACTCAAAATCATTGTACAGATAGCTAAAGTCCAGCCCCATAGAGTTCAGTTCTGTAAGCTTTCTTAGACTTATAAATATCCTGACCATACTGTACCAGGTAGCTTTACCTACTATACCGTCCACAGCAAGATTGAATATATTTTGATATGCTCTTACGGCTGCTTCTGTATACTCGTCAAATATACCGTTTTCTTCAGGGATAGGAGGAATGGCAGAATATGTGGTGCGGATCCTGTTGAGCAGGATCTGAACACTTCTCACATAAAACCCTTCGTCTCCCAGCTGTATGGGGGTTCCGGGATAGGATTCATTTATATTTATAATGGGAGCATTTTCAACGATCTCAAGGTCGATACCATAGTAATATCTGAGGATATCGTATGGGCCCATACCCTGTTCTGCCAGCTCAACACTGCCCCATTGTGAAAGACCATCGCATGTAGTTTGTCTTCCGTCACAGTATTGTGCAAAGAATGGAGCTATCTGCCCGGGTTCTCTGAGATAGTCATTAAATATTTCATCTACTATACGGCTTATGTTGTCAAAATAATTTCTGCCGTTTACGAATGCCTGATCGTATTGTGTTGTGTTTGTAATATCGAATTCATAACCTCTGCTTGGGTACCATTCCGTAAATACCCGATTAAGGGTAAAGGAAACTATGGCATATATATTAGCTCTTAAAGCACTTTCCGGCCAGCTTGGATAAAGTTCACTGGAGGCAACGTTTTTTATGTAATCGACAAAAGGAACAGTAACTATGGTGGAATCGGTGCCGGGCGCGCCAAGATGAACTCTCATGTATTCGGGTATATAAGGAATAGCTGCAGGATAATCAAAGGTCAATACATGATCACCTCCTTTTGAGGGAATTCCGGGAGAGGTATCATATTGATGTTAAGATGAGAGTATGAGCTGCCGAATATTTGGACCATATGTCCTTCTTCTGTATAATAGCCGGGACGGTATATTGTGACATAATATATCTCATAAGGTGCTATCCTGGAAGGATCCAAAGCCTCTTCGTATGAGGGAGCAGCAAGCTGAAGAGGGGATGTCATACCGCTGTCATCAGTTATCAGCGCTCCTTTTAGAGTTTGAGATCCGCCGTTG
>JAFQKJ010000067.1 GCA_017397005.1 Bacillota bacterium | reverse complement strand
TGTGAAAAGTGAATATTGGGTTAGATTTGAGCAGATCAGGATTAGGGGAAGAAGAGATCCTGAGCTTAAGGGGAAAACTGCAGGCTGCTGAAAGAGACCTTCATAAGGGGGAAGAAGGTTTTAACGGATGGATGACTCTTCCGGAAGAATACGACAGGGAGGAGTATTACAGGATCCTTGAGGCTGCTGACAGAATAAAGAAAAGCTGTGATGTACTCATCGTTATCGGTATAGGAGGCTCCTATCTCGGAGCAAAGGCATGTATCGAAATGATGAGTCATTCTTTCTCCGCGGTAATTGAAGAGAGCAAAAGAAAAGAGCCGATGATATTATTCGCGGGGCAGAATATAAGTCCGAATTACCACAGAGAACTTTTGGAAGCTGTTGAAGACAAAGATGTATGTCTATGTGTTATTTCTAAGTCCGGGACTACAGCGGAACCGAACATTGCTTTTGCAGTGCTGAAGGAAATGATGTATGAAAAATACGGCAGAAAAGAGGCGGGTAAGCGCATTTTCGTTGTAACTGACAGAAGCAAAGGAACACTTAGAGAGGAAGCTGACCGAGAAGGATATGAAAGCTTTGTGATACCGGAAGATATAGGAGGCAGATATTCTGTGCTTACTCCGGCGGGACTTTTGCCTATAGCGGCTGCAGGGATAGATATAGAAGATATAATTAAGGGAGCTGCTGACGGGGCAGAGGAGTTCCGAGGAACAGACCTTAACACAAATATATGCTGCAGATATGCAGCTGCAAGATATCTTCTTGACAAAGCAGGGAAGAAGATAGAAATATATGAATGTTACGAGCCTAAAATGTATTTCTTTGGAGAGTGGCTCAAACAGCTTTTCGGTGAGAGCGAAGGGAAAGAGGGAAAAGGCATTTTCCCGGCACTTCTGCAGTTTACCACAGACTTACATTCTATGGGTCAGTTCATACAGGAAGGCAGCCAGATATTCTTTGAAACGGTTATCAATATAGAGAAAACGGAGAAGGATATCAGAATACCGGATACAGCGGCGCCGGCGTTCAGAGGCAAAACTATGCATCAGGTGAACATGGCGGTGGTAAAAGGGGTGGCTGAAGCCCATGCTGACGATAAAATTCCGGTTATTTTTATAGATATTTCAGAAATATCTCCCTATTTATTTGGAAAAATGGTATACTTCTTTGAGAGAAGCTGTGCGCTGAAAGGTTATATGATGGGAATCAACCCGTTTGACCAGCCCGGCGTTGAAAAATACAAAGCATTTATGAAGGAGAAGTTGAATGAGTAATTTTGAAACAATATTATTCAGAAAAGAGGGTGCAATAGCGTATATCACTATTAACAGACCAAAGGCAATGAATGCTCTCAACACTCAGGTCATAGAAGAACTGGGAAAGGCCGTAGATCTTGTTGAAGCTGACAGATCTGTAAGAGTAGTTATTTTCACAGGCGAAGGCAGAGCTTTTGTTGCAGGAGCAGATATCGCTCAGATGAGAGATTTCAACCTGGGCCAGGGAAGAGAACTTGCAATTAAGGGCTCAGAAGTAATGAGAAGGATAGAATTCCTTGAAGCAGTTACTATCGCTGCTATCAACGGATTTGCATTAGGCGGAGGCTGTGAGCTGGCACTGAGCTGCGACATGAGGATCGCTGCAGAAACAGCAAAATTCGGTCAGCCGGAAGTAGGCATCGGTATCACACCGGGATTCTCAGGAACACAGAGACTCCCTAGAGTTATAGGTCAGGCTAAAGCTAAAGAACTTATACTTACAGGTGATGCTATCTCTGCTGATGAAGCTGAAAGGATCGGCCTTGTAAATAAAGTAGTGCCTCTTGAAAACCTTATGGAAGAAGCAGAAAAAATGGCAGCAAGGATCTTAAAGAATGCTCCTATTGCTGTAAGATATGCAAATGCTGCTATTCAGAGAGGCTGTGAAAAGGACATAGAAACAGGTATCACTATCGAAAGCAGTTTCTTTGATATGTGCTTCGGAACAGAAGATCAGAAGGAAGGAATGACTGCATTCCTCGAAAAGAGAAAAGCAGAGTTCAAAGATAAATAATAACTATAATCATACATTTTAGGAGGAAACAAAATGAAAAAAATCGGCGTACTCGGAACAGGCACAATGGGGGCAGGTATCATTCAGGTACTGGCACAGAACGGTTATGAAGTAGTTCTCAGAGCAAGAAGAGAAACTTCAGTAGAAAAAGGTATAGCTACAGTTAATAAGAACCTTGACAGACTGGTAGCAAAAGAAAAGATCACTGCTGCAGAAAAAGAAGAGATCATGAGCAGAGTTCACGGTTCAACAGACATCGCTATCGTTAAAGATGCGGACCTCATCATCGAAGCTGCAACAGAAGAAATGGAATCAAAGAAAGCTTTATTTGCAGAACTTGATGCTCTTTGCAAACCGGATACTATCATCGCTACAAATACATCATCACTTTCTATCACAGAGATCGCATCAGCAACAAACAGACCTGACAAGATCATCGGAATGCACTTCTTCAATCCGGTTCCTGCAATGAAACTGGTTGAGATCATCAAAGGTCTCACAACATCAGATGAAACAAGAGACGTTATCCTTGACTTAACAAAGAAGATCGGTAAAACTCCTGTAGAAGTAGAAGAAGCTCCTGGTTTCGTAGTAAACAGAATTCTTGTTCCTATGGTAAACGAAGGTATCGGAATCTATGCAGACGGCGTTGCAGGCGCTGCAGATATCGATGCAGCAATGAAGCTTGGTGCAAACCACCCAATGGGGCCTCTCGAATTAGGCGACCTCATCGGTCTCGACGTTTGTCTTGCTATCATGAACACACTTTACACAGAATTCGGCGATCCTAAATACAGACCTCATCCACTTCTTAAGAAAATGGTTAGAGCAGGCAAGCTCGGAAGAAAATCCGGCGAAGGTTTCTATAACTATAATAAATAGGACTGAGTTTTCTTAGAATTAGTTTAAGAAATAAAATGGCCGCAGGCATTTAAGTGTCTGCGGCTT
>JAFQKJ010000066.1 GCA_017397005.1 Bacillota bacterium | reverse complement strand
TCCGCTATTAATTTTTCCATTTTTTCATCAGTGATCATACTTAGCCCTCTGAAGTTTTTCTTTCATTTTTTATAGCTTTTTCTAAAAGCCTCTTTGCTCTGTTTATCCTTGACCTTACCGTGCCCGCTTTTACTCCCATGATAACAGCGATCTCTTCGTAGGTAAATCCGTAAATAACTTTAAGCTGAAGAGGTATGGCAAATTCCGGAGATATCTTTTCCAGCAGCCTTTTCAGATCCATACGCAGGTCTGCATTTTCTATTTCATCCTGCGTAACGTCGTACACCGCTTCCTCCGGAAGGTCCGGATGATGCTCTTCCTTATAAAAATCTATGATATATACTTTTTTATCACGTTCTGTTTTTCTTCTGGTAATATTTACTGCGATACTTATGCACCAAGCCGCCGCTTTTGATGGATCGCTAAGCTGGTCGAAATTCTCCAATGCGGTCAAGAGCGTCTGATGAAATACATCTTCCATATCCTGATCCGGACAGCCGGCTTTCTTGATCGCATAAATTATCTTCCTCTTCTCTTCACGAAAGACTTTGTCCAAAATTACATTTCTGTTCATAATGCTGTGTTTCCTGATACATCTTATTACTGGTTTTCTTTAGGGATAGTATACACGGCAGCATTTTCGTTTTCAACGAATTTTAAGGGCAGAAACCGACGCAAAAAACAAAAATGTCCCCCGGAAACTTCCGACGAGACAGGCTTGCCTGTGGCACATAAACGATTCTGCTTATTGCTGCTTCCTTCCGGACCTGACACGTTCACAGATGTTTATTGCACAGAACCCATTTCATCGGAAGATTCCGAGGGACACTGTAGTTGCTATATTAACATGAGATCATATCAATTTCAAGACCTAATTTAAAATCATAGCCATCATTCTTCAGTCTTTTATTTCTTTTCATCCCAGTTATTGTAGTCTGTATGTAATAAATGGTGAGAAACTTCTGATAAAGGAGCTCCCAGGAATTCTTCATAAGCCTTTATAACTGTAGGATTTTCGTGAGAGAACCTAATATCGTTCATCCTGTCCAGACCGTACAGGATCTTTCCTCTTTCTTCAGCCATTTCTTCGAAATCGTGGATAGGCTGACCGCCGCCGCCGGCGCATCCTCCCGGACAAGCCATAACTTCTACGAAATCATAATGCACATCTCCGCGTTTAACAGCCATTATGAGGTCTCTTGCATTTCCAAGACCGCTTACTACAGCAACCTTAAGCGGAATGCCTTCTATTTCAAATGAAGCTTCTTTCCAGCCCTGGATGCCTCTGACATCCTTGAACGCATCCGGATCCGGATTCTTCTTTGTCACCAGATAATATGCACTTCTTAAAGCAGCTTCCATTACACCGCCTGTTGCGCCGAAGATAACAGCCGCTCCTGTGCCTTCTCCGAAGAACTGGTCGAACTTATCTTCTTTAAGTTCGTCAGCTTTTATATGGTCTGCTCTGATCATTCTTCCCACTTCTCTTGTTGTGAGCACCAGATCCACGTCCGGTCCAAATTCTGTGCTTACCATATCAGGGACTGTTCTTTCATATTTTTTAGCCATACAAGGCATTATCGATACGGAGTATACTTTTGAAGGATCCACGCCAAGACACTGTGCTATATATGTCTTGCTCATTGCTCCGAACATCTGCTGAGGTGATTTTGCAGTTGAAAGCTGAGGAACCAGTTCAGGGAAATGACTTCTCACAAATCTCACCCAGCCAGGGCAGCAGGATGTGAACATAGGGAACTTATACTCATCTTTATGTGTAAGTCTTTCCAGGAATTCACTGCCTTCTTCCATGATAGTAAGGTCTGCAGTGAAGTTTGTATCGAAGATATAATCAAAGCCAAGTCTTCTCATAGCGCTTATGAGTCTGCCAAGTGTGGATTTTTCCTTTGCAAGACCGATCTCTTCTCCCCATGCAGTTCTTACTGCAGGCGCGATCTGAACTATTGTGATTTTATCCGGATCCGCAATAGCATCAAACATCTCATCTATATCAGATCTTGTTCTAAGAGCTCCTACAGGACAGTGAGTGATACACTGGCCGCAAAGTGCGCAGTTTGCTTCATCTAAAGTTTTATTATCTTTAACTCCAATATTTGTTCTATAGCCTGTACCTGTAAGATCCCATACGCCTACGCTCTGGATCTTGTCGCAGACCTGTATACATCTCATACATTTGATACATTTTGAATCATCTCGGATAAGAGGATAAGTTGTATCTGATTTGTTTGCTTCAGCAACGTTTTCATAAGGATTGTCAAGAATACCTAAATCTGTAGCCAGCTTCTGAAGTGCACAGTTTCCTGATCTTGCACAGGTAGCACATTTGCAGTCATGGTCTGACAGGATGAGCTTAACGTTTACTTTTCTTGTTTTTCTAACTTTAGGACTGTTTGTATATACTTCCATACCCTCTACAACAGGAGTGTTGCAGGCAGCCACCAGCTGCTCTTTGCCTTTGACTTCTACAGCACAGACTCTGCAGGCTCCGATCTCATTGAGACCTTCGAAATAGCAAAGATGAGGGATATGTATATTTAATTTGAGCGCCGCGTTTAATATAGTTGTGCCCTCTGCCACCTGTACGGCTTTTCCATCAATAAACAATTTTACCATTTGCTGGTCCTACCTCCTCTAAATGCGCTGTATCCAAAGCGGTCACATCTGAGACATCTTGATGCTTCCTGCATAGCTTCCTGAGCTGTCATACCCTGTTCAACTTCCATAAAGTCTCCGCCTCTGTCCTTAGCAAGTCTTACTCTAAGGTCTATTCTTCCACAGGCAGGCTTGTCTTCGATCCTTGGTTCAGGAATGTCTACGTCTACTTCGATCTCGTGGTGGTAACCTAAATATGCATCTATATTTGCTGCAGCAACTTTACCTGCTGCGATAGCTGCGATAACTGTTGAAGGACCTGTTACACAGTCTCCGCCGGCAAAAATTCCAGGGAATCCGTCGATACCGCTGGTGCTCTGAGCCTTGATGTTTCCTCTGTTTACAGGTATACCGATCTTTTCAAAATGAGCGGTGTCTGTTGCCTGTCCGATAGCAGAGATAATGATCTGGCATGGGATCTCTTCTTCAGGAAGATCTGCATCTACAGGAGAAGGTCTTCCCGCGCTGTCGTTTGTTCCTATGATCTGAGGTTTTACCCATAATCTTTGAACTGCGCCCTCTGCATTTGCTTCGATCCTGGCCGGTTTTTTAAGAGCTAAAAGATCGCAGCCTTCGACTACAGCTCCGTCTATCTCTTCAGGAAGAGCTGTCATATCGTCTCTTCTTCTTCTGTAAACTATGCTTACATTGCTTGCACCTAAACGTTTTGCTGTTCTTGCAACGTCCATAGC
>JAFQKJ010000065.1 GCA_017397005.1 Bacillota bacterium | reverse complement strand
GTGGTATATATACCGTCTATAAATATATCTTTTACTGTATCAGATACACCTAGCCTTACAAACAGATCCGTCAGAGGAACTTTCAGTGAGTCGAACATTTCAGAAAGCAGGGCAGAAGGATAGTTTGCTCCAACGATCGTTATCCAGAATATACCAAGAAGCATAAGAAGCATAATAGGATAACCGGTAATTTTAGAAGTGAATAATCTGTCAAGCTTTCTGTCTGTATGATCATAATCGTTGTGAATTAATGTGACGCATTCATTGTATATACGCGATGATTTCTCTAAGATAGTGTCCGCAGCAATATCTGTAGATAATCCATCCAGTTTTTTCTTTTTTTCTGATATATCAGTACCTGATATATTAACAGAGTTGTTTTCGCACAGAAAAAGCAGATTTTTTTTCAATTCGTCAAGGCCTTCTTTGTTTCTTGCGGAAGTGCCTATTACCGTTATTCCAAGTATATCAGACAGTTTTGCTAAATCTATTTCGATCCCTTTTTTCGCAGCTTCGTCCATAAGATTAATACACAGCAGTGCATTGTCTGAGAATTCGAGTATTTGAAGGACAAGATTTAGATTTCTTTCAAGGCATACTGCATCTGCAACTATTACCATACAGTCATATTCATTGAAGCATATAAGGTCTCTTGCTATTTGTTCCTCTTTGGAACCGTAAAATAGAGAATATGTGCCGGGCAGATCTATGATCTCAAAAACGCTGTCTTTATAAGTAAAAGTGCCTTTTGCCATATCCACTGTTTTTCCGCTCCAGTTGCCTGTGTGCTGATGCATTCCTGTAAGGCTGTTAAATATAGTGCTTTTGCCTACGTTTGGATTCCCGGCCAAAGCTACTGAATACATATTACAGCTCATATCCGCCTCCTTTTCTTACATGACGGCAGTCATTATTATTTTCTCGGCATCTTCGTTTCTTAAAGCAATGACCGTTCCTCTTACAGAATAGGCAGTGGGGTCTCCTGAAGGACTTTTATGCAGCACCTCTACAGTAGTGCCTTGAGTGATACCCAGATCAAGCATCCTTCGTCTTAAATTTCCTGTACTGTTTAGCGCAGATATCTTTGCTTTCTGTCCTACGGAAAGCTGGTTTAAAGTCATTGATTTACCGTTCATATAATCAGCTCCAATATATATTAGGGAAAGCGGATTTCCCTAAAATAGTATATGAGTACAATTAAAGTTTGTGATTGAGTTGAATGACAAAATCAACTGTGATAAAATTATAAAAATACATGGATGAACGAAGGGAGACGGAAAATGAGGATAACAATAATGGGTCCTGCAGGTAAAATGGGTAAACTCGTTGTAGAAGAGGCTCTTAAAAGAAGAAGAGACTTTATGATCGTTGGCGGCGTAGTTCCACCGGGAAGACCTTATGTTAGACAGGACATAGGCAAGGCTACTGGAACCGGCTTTGTGGGTGCAACACTTTACGATGATCTGGAATTCTGTATTCCTATTTCAGAAGGAGTTATAGATTTCACAAACCCACAATGCTCATTGGAAACAGTAAAGAAATGTGTTGAATATAGAAGACCTCTCGTTATAGGCACAACAGGATTCAGCGAAGACGATATCAAAAAAATCGAATATGCTGCTAAAAAGATCCCTATCCTTCTTGCGGCAAATACATCAAAAACAGTAAATCTTGTATATCAGATGGCTCAGATGGCAGCAAAAACATTACCTGATGCAGATGTTGAGATCATTGATAT
>JAFQKJ010000064.1 GCA_017397005.1 Bacillota bacterium | reverse complement strand
AGAAGTTGCAAAAATACTGGCAGACCTTGATATGGACTCTCAGACAATTGCTGCTGCTCTTATGCATGATGTGGTTGAAGATACTGAGTACACCTATGAAGATATAGAACAGTATTTTGGAGAAGACATCGCTCTTTTAGTAGACGGTGTTACAAAGCTGGGAAGCTTGAAATTTGACAACAAAGAAGAACGTCAGGCGGAAAATCTGAGAAAGATGTTTTTGGCCATGACAAAAGATATAAGAGTGCTGATCATAAAACTGGCGGACAGGCTCCACAATATGAGGACCATCAATTTCATGACAGATGCAAAGATCGTGGAAAAGTGCAGAGAAACTTTGGATATATATGCTCCTCTTGCGGACAGACTGGGTATTTCCAAAATAAAGTTTGAACTGGAGGATCTGGCGCTGAAATCTCTTGAACCTGAACTTTATTACAGCCTGGTGTCCGGTGTAAGAATGAAAAAATACACTCAGGATGATTACATCGAAAAAGTAATAGTTGAGCTTAAACAGGCTCTCAGTGAGCTAAATATAGAGTATGAGATTTACGGAAGATATAAGCACTATTACAGCATTTACAAAAAGATGAATAAAGGCAAAACTCTGGATGAGATATTTGACCTTGCAGCTATCAGGATCATAGTGGATTCGGTAAAAGACTGCTATTCTATACTGGGTGTTGTCCATACTCTTTGGAAGCCTATTCCGGGCAGATTCAAGGACTATATAGCAATGCCTAAACCTAATATGTATCAGTCTATACATACCACTCTGATAGGTAATTACGGAGCTCCGTTTGAAGTTCAGATCCGTACTAAAGAGATGCATAGAGTGGCGGAATACGGTATCGCTGCGCACTGGAAATACAAAGAAGGAATAAATGAAAACCATGAAGACACAGAGAAGAAATTAGCGTGGCTGAGGCAGACGATAGAACTTCAGAAGGATATGAATGATCCCGGAGAATTTATGGAATCACTCAAGGTAGATCTTTTCTCAAATCAGGTATTCGTATTTACCCCGAAAGGAACAGTTGTGGAGCTTCCTGCAGGAAGCACTCCTTTGGACTTTGCGTTTAAGATCCACTCTGAAGTAGGTATAAAATGTGTTGGTGCAAAAGTTAACGGCAAGATGGTTCCGTTAAATCATGTGCTTGAAAACGGTAATCTTGTAGAGATCATAACAAACCCAAACAGTAAAGGTCCAAGTTCTGATTGGCTGAGCATCGTAAAGAGTACTCAGGCGAAGAATAAGATAAGGCAGTGGTTCAGAAAAGAGAACCGTGCGGAAAACATAGAAAAAGGCAGGACTGCCATTGAAAAAGCCGTGAAGAGAAAGGCTTACGACAGCAAGCTGCTGCTTAAGCAGCCGTATCTTTTAAAGATAGCTAAATCATATAAATTCCCTAGCATAGAAGAACTCTATGTTGCTGTGGGTTACGGAGGTGTACCTTCTACAAAAGTAGCAAATATGCTGGTGGATATGCTCCGAGAAGAGGAAAATGAAGAACTCAAACGTGAGCAGCAGGAGATCACTGTAGCCGAATTTGAAAAATCAAATCAGCCGGAGGAAGAAGAAAAAAGACGCCATACCAAAAAAGATGCCACAGGCGTCAATGTTAAAGGTGTGGACGGTCTGATGATAAAATTTGCCAAGTGCTGTACTCCTGTTCCCGGAGACGAGATCGTGGGATATATCACTAAAGGCAGAGGAATATCAGTGCATAGAAAAGACTGTGCGAATATGATGTCTCTTCCTGAAGATGAAAAAGGCAGATTTATAGATGTAGAATGGGATGCAGATGCATTAAATAAACATTCTTTCGAAGCTGATATTTTTGTTTTGGCAGAAGACAGGAAGAGACTGATCATGGATATATCCATAGCTGTTCAGGAAATGGATGTTAATGTGAGGAGTATGAACGTTAAAACTACTAAGGATAAAAAAGCGATGTTTAATATGACTCTCGACATTACAGAGCCGGATCAGATAAGAAAAGT
>JAFQKJ010000063.1 GCA_017397005.1 Bacillota bacterium | reverse complement strand
CTCATCAAATTTAAGAATGTCGTAGCACAATTCATAAAATCCCGGTTCAAAACAATACATGATAAAGTCTTCGAGGCTCATCTTCACATCCGGTCTGGTTTCCGCCAGAGTTTCCTGAAACGAAGGATAATGTATCTGCGCTGTGCTCATCACGACCGTATCATCATGGTCAAATACTATACATTTATATTTCAGCATAAACCGCCCTTTCCGATCCTGACTGTCATCACTTTCTTTTTATCCATGTTTATTATTATATTCAAAAACCACATTATTTGTACACAATAATTAAAACTCTTTTTTGCGAGCTTTTTCTCATATTGACAACATAGGAAAAATATATTAAAATAAGTGCGCGTATAAGGGAGTAGTCAGCGCTTCGGCGTGATGAAGTCAACATACTGAAACTTAGTTTCTGGCTTTATATTAAATGACGAGACTTATCTGTATAAAACAGATAAGTCTTTTTTATTTGTTACCCACTTATACTATTTTAACCGCAGGAGGTCGTTATGGGCACAGGGACATTGTTCATAATAGCAGTAGGACTTTCAATGGATGCCTTCGCAGTTTCCATATGTAAAGGTCTTTCGGTGCAGGAACTCAAACCGAAACACTCTGTTATAACAGGTTTGTATTTCGGAGGATTCCAAGCGCTAATGCCCCTTATAGGATATATACTGGGCAAACAGTTTGAACACCTGATAACCAGCATCGACCACTGGATCGCATTCGTGCTGCTGGGACTGATAGGTTTGAATATGATAAAAGAATCCCGAAGCAAAGCAGAAGAACTTAACTGTTCTTTCACCCCTAAAGCAATGCTTCCGCTGGCAGTTGCCACAAGTATTGATGCATTAGCTGTAGGTATAACCTTTGCTTTCCTTAATGTAAACATTGCTTACGCAGTGGTTTTCATAGGCATCACGACATTTATACTTTCCGCTGCCGGTGTTAAAATAGGTCAACTTTTCGGCGCAAAATTCAAATCCAAAGCGGAGCTTGCAGGAGGTATCGTCCTGATATTAATGGGCCTCAAGATCCTGCTGGAGCATTTGGGTATCATAGGCTGACCGAAAATAATATAAATGAGGGAGTAGTTCCGCATTGAATGTGTGATAAATCAACATCATGGTATCTGCGTGACGGATATCTGGTTTATCTGTAAAGAATGAGACTCATGTACAGACCCTTGAGCTTAGCTTAAGCTGCTGTATGTGGGTCTTTTATGCATAAAATATGCTCCTTAGTCGCAAAACAACATCAAATGAAACGGAGGAATTATCAATGAAAGAGTATTTGACCGAGATACCTCAGGTCTTTGAGGCTCTTGGTTCTTCAGAGCAGGGCCTTACTTCAGAGGAGGCGAAAAAGCGTCTTGAAGAATACGGTCCCAACAAACTAAAAGAAGGTAAAAAAGATTCGCTGCTGAAAAAATTCTTCAAACAGATGGCAGACCCTATGATCATAATACTTATAGTGGCTGCTGCTATTTCAGGGATCACTTCCCTTTATTCAAACGAGTCTTTTGCCGATGTAATAATCATTATGATCGTTGTTATCATAAATGCGGTGCTTGGAGTATTTCAGGAAAACAAAGCCGAAAAAGCCATAGAGGCTCTTCAGGAGATAACCGCCGCCACATCTAAAGTTCTTAGAGACGGTAAACAGATGGTCGTAAAAAGCGAAGATCTTGTTCCGGGAGATGTTATCGTCCTCGAAGCAGGAGATGCAGTCCCTGCAGATGCCCGAATCATCGAATGCGCCAGCATGAAAATAGAAGAAGCTGCACTTACAGGTGAATCCGTTCCTGTAACCAAACTTATAAATGTTCTTATGCTCAATGGGGAAAAAGACGTTCCTCTCGGGGACAGAAAGAATATGGTATACATGGGAAGCACTGTCGTATACGGCAGAGG
>JAFQKJ010000062.1 GCA_017397005.1 Bacillota bacterium | reverse complement strand
TTCAAAGATACATCCGGTCCTTCAATCAATATCCTTATCAAGCTCATGACAATCGTTGCTGTAGTATTTGCTCCAGTATTCGTTTCAATCGGCGGCTTATTATAATCCATAAACATACAGGGCGGTCTTTTGACCGCCCTTATTTTATTTTTTGGAAAAATCATCCTTTCCATGAGGCAAAAACATGGTAGAATGAAAAAAACTTAAAAGTATATACTAATGTTGAGACTTAAAAAAGGAGTTGAAAACATGAAGAGATTTTATGCATTAATGTTAGCTATGGTCTTGATCCTTTCTTCCTTTGTGTTCTCGGCATGCAGCAGTCAGGATGGAGGTACAGATACAGGAAATGGGCAGGGATCCTCAAATAACATTTCCGGTGCCGATCAAAACAAAGTCGATAACACAGATACAAATACAGAAAGCGGTGCAGATGGAAACAACAATAATGGAAACGATAATGTTGTGGAAGAACTGAGCGATGATGCAAAAAGAACAGTAGATGATGTTATGGATGCAGGACAGCGTTAACAAAGGCGGAGAATTCCGCCGTACATATAAAAAGATACGGAGAGAAGAATGAGAGAGAGTATAATTGAAATATTAAATGATACATTATATAAACCAATGGATGAACGAGAACTGCTGGAAACCGCCGGCATCGAAAGAAAACAAGCCGGAGAGTTTTTATCGCTGCTGGATGAACTGGAAGCAGAAGGCATAGTGTATAAAACAAAAAAGAACAGATATGTACTTCCGGAAAAAGTAGGGCTGGTTGCCGGCAAAATGGTAAGAAACAAAAAGAATTTCGGTTTTGTTATACCTGTTAAAGATGATAAAAAGGGAGATATTTTCATACCTGCGCCAGCTATGATGGGAGCTATGAACGGCGATACGGTCATGGTCTCTGTGACTGCCGGTGAGGTAAAAAGCGGAGCTGGGAACAGAGAGGGAGAGGTAAAAAAGATACTTGCAAGAAATGCATATAAATTTGCAGGTATTTTTGAAGGAAACAGAAAGTACGGATTTGTAACTGATACCGGAGCAGGGGAAGATTTCTTTATAGCCAGAGAGAATATAAAAGGTGCTAAAAACGGCGACAGAGTGGTGATAAAGGTTACAAAATGGCCGGATAAGAGCAGAAAAGCCGAAGGTAAGATCGTTGAGATCCTTGGAGAAAAAGGAGACTCGGAGGCTCTTCTGCAGGCTTTGGTATACCAGCATGGTCTAAGACAGGAGTTTCCGGACAAGGTCTTAAATGAAGCTGACAGGATAAGTGATGATATATCTGAAGAGGAGTTTGCAAGAAGAAAAGATCTTAGGGACAAAACAATAGTTACCATAGACGGAGCAACGGCAAAAGATTTGGATGACGCTGTTTCTGTTGAAAAAAATGACAGGGGAAACTATGTCCTGGGCGTCCATATCGCAGATGTATCTCATTATGTGAAAAAGGGTTCAAAAATAGATGGGGAAGCTTATAAAAGAGGGACAAGTGTTTACTATATCGACAAAGTTATACCTATGCTTCCGGAAAAGCTTTCAAACGGTGTATGCAGTCTCAATCCGCACATACCAAGGCTTACTCTTTCCTGTGAAATGGAAATAACTCCATCAGGAGAGGTGATCTCTCATTCTGTTTTTGAAAGTGTTATACAGACTACAGAAAGACTGGTGTATACAGATATTTCGGATATACTTGAAAATGACGATGAAAAGCTCAAGGAAAAGTATGATCATATATTGCCGCAGCTGTACCTTATGGAGGAACTGGCTGCCCTTTTGAGAAAGAAACGAATGAGTACAGGCAGTATAGATTTTGATTTGGATGAAGCTTTTATCGAAGTTGATGACAAAGGAACAGTACTTAATATATCTGCAGCAGAAAGAAGAACAGCAAACAAGATAATAGAGGAATTCATGCTCAAAGCCAATGAAACTGTTTCGGAGCATTTCTTCTGGCTGGATATACCTTTTGTATACAGGATACACGAAAAACCGGAAGCAGAAAAAATACTGGCATTGAAGGATTTTCTGTGGAATTTGGGGTATTCTTTAAAAGGAAGTGCGGAGAACATTCACCCGAAAGCCCTTAATGATATAATAGAACAGATAAAGGGAGATCCTCAGGAGCAGGTAGTGAATACTGTGGTCCTTAGAGCTATGAGTAAAGCGAAGTACTCTGAAGAACCTGCAGGACATTTTGGTCTTGGGTTTAAATATTACAGTCATTTCACTTCACCTATAAGAAGATATCCGGATTTATTGATACACAGGATAATAAAAGAGTATATCAATGGAAGATGGGATGATAGAACTGAAAAATTCTATATGAATTTTGTCCCTGAAGCTGCAAAGAATTCTTCTGAGAGAGAAGTGGCTGCAGAGAAAATGGAAAGAGATGCGGAAAAACTGAAAATGGCAGAGTATATGTCTGCGTATAGAGGGGAAGAATTTGACGGTATAATCAGCGGGGTATTGTCTTCCGGATTCTTTGTGGAAATAGGAAATCTTATAGAAGGATTTGTTAGAGTAAGCACTTTAATGGATGATTATTATGTCCTTGAAAAAAACAGTTACAGATTTATTGGGGAAAGGACAAAAAGAAAGTTTGCTCTTGGTGACAAGGTAAGAGTCGTAGTTGCAGAGGCGGATCCTGAAAAAAGAGAAGTGAACTTTGAAATAGTGTGTTAAAAGGCGAAATAAAAGCCGGGGTTTGTAAAACCTCGGCTTGATATATTTATTTGTCCGGATTCCAGAATTGAGGTGTGAACAGCATTAGAACTGCGAATATTTCCAGCTTGCCTACTATCATCAGGAATGACAGTAAAGCTTTTGTCCAGTCCTGGAAGAATCCGTAATTGCCGTAAGGACCTACAAGGCCGAATCCAGGCCCCAAATTGGTCGCAGAAGCAAAGGAAGCTGTAAAGGCTGTAATAAGGTCTGAGCCTGGATCGAAGGATACAATGATGCCTCCTGCCATACAAAGAATAAAGAAGAATATGATGTAAGTTGCGGCAGTGATGGAAACGTCTGAATTGGCGATCTCATTCTTGACCTTTATTGCGTACACGGCTTTAGGATGCAGTTTTCGCTTAAATTCTCTCCACAGAAGTTTGAAGAATATAAGTATACGGATGACCTTTACTCCTCCAGCAGTAGAACCGGAGCAGCCGCCGCAGAATACCAGCATAAGCAGCAGTATGATTATGGCAGAAGGCCATAGATTATAATCTGTGGTCGAGAAACCTGTCGTTGTCATTATAGATATGGTTTGGAAGAAACCATATCTTATAGATTCTCCTATAGAATCATATATTCCTCTTGAAAGCAGATTTAAAGCAGTAAAGGTGCTTCCTGCGAAGAGTAATATTGCAAACAGTCTTATTTCTTCATTTTTAAAAAGTGATCGATGTTTTTTTCTAACAAAAGCAGCATAAAGCAGTGGAAAACTTATAGATCCTATCACCATAAAGATAGATAAAACTGTATCTACATAAACACTGTCAAAATAACCTACGCTGAGATTTCTTGAAGAAAAACCGCCGGTGGCTATGGCAGAGAATGCGTGTGCTGAAGCATCCAGCCAGCCCATTCCTCCAAGGAGAAGAAGAATGATACATAATGCGGTCAAAGTAAAGTAGGTTTTATAAAGCATTTTAGCCATGTCCGTCATTTTGGGCGAAGTTTTGTCCAAATTTGAATTGGACGCTTCTGCTTTTGCCATTTGGAAACCGCTGATCCCTAAAGCCGGCAGAATAGCTATTGCCATAGTAAGAATACCTAAACCGCCCATCCAGTGAGTGAATCCTCGCCAGAAAATCATAGCTTTAGGAAGACCTTCTATGTCTGATAATATAGAAGAGCCTGTGGTGGTGACGCCTGATGTGGATTCAAACAGAGCATCAAAGAAATTAGGAATAGCTCCTGAAATGTAATATGGAAGAGCGCAAAAAAAACACACCATAAACCAAGTTAGAACGACTATCAGGTAGCCTTCTCTTACCCTTATGGCTGCGTTACTTTTTGGTATAGTTTTAAGGATTATTCCGATAACTGTCATAATAAACGACACAAGAAGAAAAGATGAGAGCGAAAGATCATCTTTACAGTATATTGCTACGATCGCAGAAGGGATCATACAGCATGCTATTATCAAAAACATTGTGCCAAGTGTTCTGGCAACTATACGGTAATTCAAAATACCACCTCTGAAGTTTATATTCTGAAAATCTTTCTCTTTGTACTTTGAAGGATCCTTTCCAGTTCAGGTACATCTGAAAGCATACTGAAGAAGATCAGTCTGTCTTTAGCCTTGATATCGGTATTTCCTACAGGCACTATTGCTTCGGTATCTCTATATATTAATGAAACCAATACTCCGTCAGGAAGCTTAAGGTCTTTGAGTTTTTTACCTTCTATGAGCATGTCTTTGTTGATCACAACTTCAAATATTTCTGCCTGCCCTTGGAGGAAGAAGGAAGAAGCCACAAAATTTCCTTTCTGCACAAGTCTGAGAATATGGCTTGTGGTGATCTCCAAAGTGTTTAATGTGGTGTAAACACCGATCTTATCTGTCAGTGTAGAGTAATTCCCTCTGCTTGTTTTAGCAATGACTTCTCTAACTCCGTATTGCTGAGCAATAAGGGCAAGAAGAAGGTTGTCTTCATCATATCCGGTAGCAGTTATAAAAGCATCCATAGAGGAGATGTTTTCCTCCTGAAGCAAGGAAACATCTGTGGCATCTCCGTGGAGAATAAGAACGTCTTCCAGTTTTTCAGATAAATATTCGCATCTTTCCCTGTTCTTTTCGATTATTTTAACAGAAATACCGGCTTCTGACAAAGACTGACCTAAATAAAAACCGGTTTTACCGCCGCCCATTATCATTACTTTGTGGACAGATGCGCCTTCCTCACTGGTGTGTATAGACGCAGAGAGTTTTGCTATATCCGGCTTTTTGCCTAAAAGATACAGAAGGTCTCCGGATTCAATAGTAACATGGCTCTTAGGAATTATTATTTTCCCCTTTCGTGAAACAGAAACTATAAGCAGATTTTCCAGATACTTTGGTGCGTTAAGGACCTTGTCGCCAACGAGTCCTTTTATGGAGTCTGCTTTTATTTCCAGCATGCCGATAGTAGCACCGGTAAAAAACTGATTGAGATTTTCATGTTTATTCAAAAGATAACTGAAGATCTCATAGGATATGAGCTTATCCGGGTTTACTATAAAATCCACGTTAAATGTTTGTTTTACAAAATCAAGCTGTTTTGAATATTCTGGATCTCTTAAACGCGCAATGGTGTGTTTGCAGCCCAGTTTTTTCGCAATAGAAGAAATTACGAGATTCTTTTCATCATCATCCGTAAGAGCAAGAAGAAAATCGTGATCGCTGATCTTGATTTCATTCAGCACATCAAAACGCAGACCGTTACCTGTGACGGCCATAACATCCATTTCGTTATTCGCTTTTTGAATAATGACAGGGTTTATATCGATAATTGTAATATAATTGGTAGGAGAAATCAAAGAAGCAGCGACTTTAAGTCCTAGCTTACCTGCACCTACAATAGCGATTTTCATATCTGACTCCTTATAAAATAAATGAAGATTTATCTTATTATTGTAGCATTTCAAAAGTATTAATCAATACAATTTAGAAAAATAATCGTGGACACGAGCAAATAAATGGTATAATATGGAAATACTTACAAAATATACTAACAAAGGTGGTAAATATGGTATCTGTAATAAAGAGTTGTACTATGAATGGGATTTGCGGAGAGATAACAAAAGTGGAATGTGATATATCAAGAGGCATGCCTATGCTGAACATAGTGGGGCTTCCGGATACGGCGGTAAAAGAGTCTAAAGAACGTTTGAGAGCAGCAATAAATAATTCGGGTCTGACTTTTCCTTTAAGCAAGAGGATAACCATAAATCTCTCCCCTGCAGGAACAAAGAAAGAAGGTACTCATATGGATCTGGCTATGGCTTTGAGCCTACTGGTCTGTGCTGATGATATATATAATGAAAGAATAGGAAAATACATAGTTTTGGGAGAGCTTTCTTTAGATGGAAGAGTTAATTCTGCTGGCAGGATAACTCCTATTCTTATGTCACTTAAAAGGGATAATTTTAAATCTGTGATAATACCTAAAGAGGATGTAGAGAAAGCAATAATAATAGAAGGGATAGACATTTACCCTGTAGAGACTCTTTATGAAGCATACGGTTTTTTAAAGGGGACTGTGCATATTGATAAGATTTCCGGGAGAAGGCCTGAAAGGATAGCGGAAAAAGAAGCAAATGGAGCGGATTTCAGTGAAGTGAAAGGAAGAGAAGAAGCTAAAAGAGCTGTTGAGATATGTATGAGCGGTTTTCATAATTTGCTTTTAACCGGACCGCCGGGCTGTGGAAAAAGTATGATAGCAAAAAGGATACCCTCTGTACTGCCGGAAATGAGTTATGAAGAAATGATGGAAGTTATGAGCCTGTACAGCATCTCAAATGATGAAACATATTCTGCAGACTTGAGATATAAAAGACCTTTCAGAGATCCAGCGGCAAATATTTCTCTTTCTGCAATGATAGGCGGTGGCGGAGGTATGCCGAAACCGGGAGAAATTTCTTTGGCGCATAATGGTGTATTGTTTTTAGATGAAATGCCGGAATTTAGAAAAGATGTGCTGGAGGCTTTGAGGCAGCCTCTGGAGGATGAAAAAGTAAGTATATCAAGAGCATCAGGGAAAACAACATATCCATGCAAGTTTATTATGATCGGAGCACGTAACCCTTGCCCTTGCGGTCATTTAAATGATCCTTTATACAGATGCAGCTGTACATCAATGCAGATAAAAAAATACAAAGACAGGATATCCGGCCCTATAATGGACAGATTCGATATTTTTGTGGATATGACAGCATATAACAATGAAAAGGAGTATGCTTTTGAGGATTCATCAGCAGGAAAAGATTCCAAAAGCATGAAAAAAAGTATATGCCTTGCTGGGGACATTCAGGCAGAGAGATATAAAAAAGAGAGTTTTAAATATAATTCTCAATTAAAAGGTCAGGCACTTCAGAAATACTGCTGCCTGGACGGAGAAGGAAAAGAGCTCTATGCTGCTGGCTGTTCTGCGCTGAAGGTAAGCAAAAGAGGGGCGGATAAGGTTTTGAAAGTGGCCAGGACTATCGCCGATCTGGAAGGGGAAGAGTTTATAAAAAGTGTCCATTTGGCAGAAGCATTTCAGTTCAGGAGAAGAGATGAAGCAGAAGTATGATGTTTATGATATGTGGTTTTCGGACCATGCAGGAAGAAGAGTGATGGAATTATGGGAAACCGCAAAAGATCTGGGAGGTACACGTGCCTTTTATGAAAGCGACATGATGCCTTCGTGGAAGAGAAATATAGGAACTTATGAAAAATCTTATGAAAAAATAAATAAAAGCGACATAAAAGTTTGTTCATTATGGGATGGGGATTACCCTGAGCTTTTAAAAGAAATATATGATCCTCCCTTTCTTCTGTATTATAAAGGAAAATTGCCGGAGAAAATGACAAGGATCTGCGGCATAGTGGGTTCGAGAAAAGCCACTTCTTATGGAAAGAGACTGGCTTATGATTTTGGAAAGATTTTGGGAGAGCACGAGGTATGGGTGATAAGCGGCATGGCGCTGGGAGCGGATTCCTGCGCTCATAAAGGATGTATTGACGGGGGCGGTTTGACTGCAGCTGTGCTTGGAAGCGGAGCGGATGTATGTACTCCGTCTTCAAACAGGAAGCTGTATGAAGAAATAATAGAGTCTGGCGGATGTGTGTTGTCGGAGTTTTTGCCCGGCACGCCCGGATATGCGTCAAATTATCCGAAAAGAAACAGGATAATAAGCGGAATGAGCGAGAATATAATAGTAACAGAGGCGGATGAGAAAAGCGGAACATCAGTGACCGCAGGAATGGCGCTGGAACAGGGCAGAGAAGTTTTTGCCTTGCCGGGGAACATTACAAGTGTTATGAGCAGAGGGACAAACCGGCTTATTAAGGAAGGGGCGACTCCGCTGATATCCGTTGAGGATATACTCTGGGAAATGGGGATATATGATGAACATAGGAAAAATAAGATGCCTGAGCTAAGTGAAGCGGAGCTCAAAGTATTAAGAATAATCGAGAAAAAAGGAGAGATCTGCATATATGAACTGCAGATCTTATATGGAAAAAGTTCATCAGAATTATACGGTATCGTCACCGTGTTGGAAATCAAAGGAGTTATTTTAAAAAATAATGGAAAAATAATCATTGCAAAATAAAGATCAAAAACATATAATAGTCAAACAGAAAGACAAGAAAAGTATAATTGTTGGCATAAGGCTCTTTTAGGCTGCATACGTGGTTTAAAACGAGTATAAATATAATGTAGAAACTGTGGAGTTATAAAAATGGCAAAAGGAAAGACATCAGATAAAACTCTGGTTATAGTGGAATCTCCTGCTAAGGCTAAGTCCATAGGCAAGTTTTTAGGAAGTAAATATAAAGTAGTAGCATCTGTAGGACATATAAGAGATCTGCCGAAAAGTACTTTGGGGATAGATATAGATAATGATTTTGAACCTAAGTATATTACTATAAAAGGTAAAGGCGATATCGTTAAAGAACTTAAGAAAGAAGCCAAAACAGCGAAAAAAGTTATGCTGGCTAC
This sequence comes from Bacillota bacterium, assembly GCA_017397005.1. GTDB lineage: Bacteria > Bacillota > Clostridia > Peptostreptococcales > Anaerovoracaceae > RGIG1899. Next base: position 10,249 of record JAFQKJ010000062.1, on the reverse strand, counting down.
CGACCCTGACAGAGAAGGTGAAGCAATATCCTGGCATCTTGCCCATATTCTTGGCATAGATGAAAGCGATCCATGCAGGATAGAGTTCAATGAGATCACAAAAGCTGCTATTACAAATGCAGCGAAACATCCAAGAGTGATCAACAGAAATCTTGTAGATGCTCAGCAGGCTCGTCGTGTTTTGGACAGACTTGTAGGTTATCAGATCAGCCCTTTGCTGTGGAGAAAGATAAAGTGGGGCCTTTCTGCAGGCAGAGTACAGTCTGCAGCTCTTAAGATCATATGCGACAGAGAAAAACTCATAATGGATTTTATTCCGGAAGAGTACTGGACTGTTATAGCTGAATTTTTAGGTTCCGGAAGAATAAAGACTTTTTCGGCTAAACTTGCGGAGCAGGATGGAAAAAAACTTTCAATAAAGGATAAGGAACAGGCGGATGCTGTTTTAGAAGAACTCCGACTTGGAGAGTACACAGTAGGAGAAATAGAGGATAAGAAGAAAACAAGAAAACCTCTGCCGCCATTCACTACAAGCAGTCTGCAGCAGGATGCCTCAGTGAAACTGGGATTTTTCACAAAACGCACAATGTTCACGGCTCAGCAGCTTTATGAAGGGATAGATATTAAAGGTGAGGGGACTGTAGGTCTTATCTCCTATATCAGAACAGACTCTGTACGTGTTTCCGCAGAAGCTAAGGAAATGGCTAAGAATTATATAACAGATGTTTATGGTTCTGAGTATTATGCAAATAATATATATTCAAATAAAAAGAAAGATGTTCAGGATGCTCATGAAGCTATAAGGCCTACATCTATTGCCAGAACTCCTGACAGCATAAAAGACTCTTTGACAAAGGATCAGTATAACCTGTATAAGCTGATCTGGTGCAGATTCACGGCATCTCAGATGTCTGCGGCGCAGTATGATGTGCAGAATATAGTGATAAACAACGGAAGATATACGTTTAAAGTGACCGGCACGACTATGAAGTTTGACGGATTCATGAAAGTCTATGATATAAAAGACGAAAGCGAGATCAAACTTCCGCCTCTTGAAAAAGGGCAGAAGCTTCAGGAAAAGTCTTTGAAAGGTGAGCAGCATTTTACACAGCCTCCGTCAAGATTTACTGAAGCATCATTGGTAAAGCTTTTGGAAGAAAAGGATATAGGACGTCCAAGCACCTATGCTCCTATAGTTACGACTCTTCTTGAAAGAAAGTATGTGAAGAGAGAAAAGAAAACCCTTATACCTACAGAGCTGGGCTTCCTTGTTACGGATCTGATGGAAAAGTACTTCTTAAACATTGTTGATGCAGGATTTACTGCGCAGATGGAAGACAAGCTGGATCTTGTAGAAACAGAAGGCAACGACTGGAAAGCTCTTATCGGAGATTTTTACGGACCGTTTAAAGAAGAGCTTGAAAATGCAGACAGAAGTATAGAAAAGGTCAAGATAGAGGATGAGGTAACTGATGAGATCTGTGAAATATGCGGAAAGCATATGGTAATAAAGCACGGAAGATTTGGTGAATTTCTTGCATGCGGAGGTTATCCGGAATGTAAGAACACCAGGCCTATAGTCAAGAAAGTCGATGTAAAATGTCCTAAGTGCGGCAAAGATATAATAGAAAGAAAAAGTAAAAGAGGCAAGATCTTTTACGGCTGCAGCGGATATCCTGAATGCGATTTTGTTGCATGGAATAAGCCTGTGGACAAGATGTGTCCTGAGTGCGGTTCCATTATGACAGAAAAGATCCTGAAAAAGACAAAACTCATTTGTTCTAATGCAAAGTGCGGGTATAAAGAGTAGAATAATAAGGGGAGGAATACGCTATGGAATTTAGAGGAACTACTATATGTGCGGTAAGGCGCAGTGAGAATGACGTGTGTATCGGCGGTGACGGTCAGGTCACATTCGGCGAAAATACCGTTATGAAACATAAGGCTAAGAAAGTAAGAAAGATCTATGAAGGAAAAGTTGTTACCGGATTTGCGGGCTCTGTTGCAGATGCTATAACACTTATAGAGAAATTTGAAAAGAAACTGGACGAGCACGGAGGCAATTTAAAGAGAGCGGCAGTAGCTCTTGCTCAGCTTTGGAGAAGCGATAATGCTCTCAGGAAACTTGAGGCAATGCTACTTGCGGCTGACAAAGACGGAATGCTTCTTATATCCGGAAACGGGGAAGTAATAGAACCTGACGGTGACTATATTGCTATAGGATCCGGCGGAAACTATGCTTATTCTGCCGCTAAAGCTTTGTTTGAAAATACAGATCTGCCGGCAGAAGATATCGTAAGAAAATCTCTTGAGATCGCAGCATCTATTTGCGTATATACCAACGACAATATTTCCGTTGAAAAACTTTAGGAGGTGCAGGTATGAATCAGATGACTCCAAAAGAAATAGTAAGAGAGCTGGATAAATATATAATCGGTCAGGAAAAAGCAAAAAAATCGGTAGCTATCGCTCTTAGAAACCGATACAGAAGAAGTCTGCTTCCTGAAGATATCAGAGAAGAGATAACTCCAAAAAATATTTTAATGATGGGACCTACAGGGGTAGGTAAGACAGAGATCGCGAGAAGACTGGCAAAATTGGTGGATGCCCCTTTCGTTAAAGTGGAAGCTACAAAGTTTACTGAAGTTGGTTATGTGGGAAGAGATGTGGACTCTATGGTAAGGGATCTTGCGGAAGCTTCCATCAGGATAACAAAACATAAGAAACTTCAGGAAAAATACTCTATTGCAGAAGTTTTGGCAGAAGAAAAGATATTGGACGCAATAATCCCTCCTAAGAAAAAGCCTTCCGGCAGCGGCGGGATCAAAAGCCCATTTGACTTTTTCGGAGCTATGCAGCAGAGCCAGCAGACACAGCCTGCAAAAGAAGAAGATAGTAAAACAGCAAATATGGATTCTGAACTTGCCAGAGAGCAGGTAAGACAGCAGCTTCAGGCAGGACTGCTGGAAGATCAGCTCATAGAAATAGAAGTAAATGACAATTCTTCAAATATGAATATGCTGGATCTGGGGGGCGGAATGGACATGAGCATTTCTCTGGGAAGCATTTTCGGCGACTCAATGCCTCAGAAAAAGAAAAAGAAGAAGGTCTATGTAAAAGAAGCAAGAAAGATCCTGAAAGAGCAGGAGGCTCAGAATCTTATAGACATGGATCAGGTAACTTCCGAAGCTATGGAAAATGCAGAGCAGAACGGCATTATCTTTATAGATGAGATAGACAAGATAGCTTCTGCCAGCGGATTCAGAAGCGGTGCTGATGTATCCAGAGAAGGTGTTCAAAGAGATATCCTTCCTATCGTTGAAGGAAGCGTAGTAAATACTAAATACGGTCCTTTAAAAACGGATCACATCCTGTTTATCGGAGCGGGAGCTTTTCATGTAGCAAAACCTACAGATCTTATCCCTGAACTTCAGGGCAGATTCCCTATAAGAGTAGAACTTGAAAATCTTACAGAAGAAGTGTTTGTTCAGATACTGACAAAGACTGAAAATGCTTTGATAAAACAGCACAAGCTTCTCCTTGAAACTGAAGGCATAGATGTGAACTTTACAGATGATGCGGTAAAAGAAATTGCAAAAACTGCATTTCTCATGAATGAGCAGAGTGAAAACATCGGCGCGAGAAGACTCCATACCGTTATGGAAAATCTTCTTGAAGAGCTTTCATATAACATTTCCGATATGGAAGAAACAGAACTTACTATTGATGCGGAATATGTAAGAGACAAACTTAAGGATTACAGCAGGATAAACGAGGTTGAAAAGTATATATTATAGTAATTGAATTTTAATAGTCCTTTCTACAGAGGTGATAATATAAATGGAAAAGATGCTGGCAAAAATAAGGAAGCTCAACTGGCTCCTGCAGAAAACAGGAGAAGGGATACCTTTTAATGAACTGTGTGAGATCTTAAGCGGTCTTATGACATCAAACGTTTATGTAATAGACAAAAAGGGAAAGGTTTTGGGGGTTTATTACATGATAGAGGAAGATTCGGCGGCGGTAAAAGATCCTGAGACCGGAAAAGAAGTGATCCCTAAGGAAACAAACAGCAACTTTATGCACATTAAAGAAACAGCTGTAAACCTGACCAAAGATGAGGCTGCGGAGATATTTACTCTCGACAAATCCGCTTATAATAAATACAGTATGCTGGTCCCTGTTTATGGTGGAGGAAGAAGAGTGGGCACTCTGATTTTCTCCAGATATGATGATAAGTATGAAACAGAAGACATTATTTTGGGAGAATACGGCGGTGCTGTTGTTGGCATAGATATAGAGCGAAGGCAGAACAGAGAAATAGAAAGAGCAGTAAAACAAAGAGCCGTAGTTCAGCTTGCTATAGGAACACTTTCCTACACAGAGATAGATGCGGTCCAGCAGATATTCTCAGAGATACAGGGAAGCGAAGGTTTGGTGGTGGCAAGCAAGGTCGCAGAGAAGACCGGGATAACCAGATCTGTAATAGTAAACGGACTTAAAAAGCTGGAAAGCGCCGGAGTTATAGAATCAAAATCTTTTGGCATGAAAGGCACTCATATTAAAATAATGAACTCTCAGCTTAAAGCTGAACTGGAAAGAGTCATGATATAGCAAATTTTAAACACCTGTATTTTAACAATACAGGTGTTCTTTTCATAGTATGAACAGAGGGGTGAGACTATGAAAAGAAAAAGACGCAGAAGGTTTCCAAATAAGAGAAAAAGAAAGATCCTGAAGATATATTTCATACTTGCGGCGGCAATGATGATATTGACCGGAATGTACTTGGCGGCAGAAGTTATGCTGGGGCCTGTACTTGAGGATGTAGCAGAGGTAAGGGTAAAGGAATTGGCGGCAGAAAGCATAAATGATTCTATAATCCAGCTTATGGAAGAAATGCCGGAGGGGCAGTTTTTGAATTTTGAGACCGATGAAGAGGGATACATATCTATGGTTTCGGCAAATACTACATATATGAATGAGTTTTCTTCTGAGGTCATAAAACTCATCCACGAGAATCTCGGTTCTATTGAAGGAGAGCGTGTGCGTGTTCCTGTTGGAGCCGTGCTGGAGAGCGATGTGCTGAGCCAGATCGGACCTTATATGGAATTGAAAATAGAGCCGATAGGAAACGTTTCTATAGATTTTTCTACAGAGTTTATCTCTGAAGGAATAAACCAGACAAAATATAAGGTGTTTATGGAAGTGGAGGGCGCAGTAAGACCGGTGATACCTTTCGTTGATGAAGAGTATGAAGTTTCATCGGTTATCCCGGTGGCGGAAACTGTTATAGTGGGCAAGGTGCCGCAGACTTACTTGTCACTGCCTTTGACAGAATACTGATATATGGTATAATGACCCAAAAAGCTTAGAAGATTTACATAGATTCATTTTAGAATGGAGAAGGTTATGGATAACGATAGAGAAGAACTGCTTGTGGATGACAGGAAACCAAGAGCAATACTTGTGGGAGTTCAGCTTGGACCACAGGATATTTCATATTTTATGAATGAACTGGAACAGCTGTCAGAAGCAGCGGGGCTGGAAGTTGTGGGTGTGCTGACTCAGAGAGCAGAAAGAGTAAATCCTGCATCGTATATGGGGAGCGGCAAACTGGAAGAACTTAAAGAGGCCTGTGAGACTCTTGAAGCAGATATAATCGTGCTCAACAACGAGCTTTCGGGGAGACAGATAAGAAATATAGAGGAAGAGACCGGAGTAAAGGTCATAGACAGGACAATACTTATACTGGATATTTTTGCATCGAGAGCTGTGTCAAGAGAAGGTAAGCTTCAGGTAGAACTCGCTCAGCTGCAGTACAGGATGCCAAGACTGGTCGGATTTGGCAAATCTCTGTCCAGAACAGGGGGCGGTATCGGAACAAGAGGCCCTGGGGAAAAGAAGCTTGAGACAGACAGACGTCATATAGCAAGAAAAATGGATGAGATACGAAGAGAAATCGAAGAGGTAAAAGCAAATCGATCTGTTCAGCGTGCCAAAAGAGAGAAATCCGGACTTCCTATCGTGGCTATAGTAGGTTACACGAATGCCGGAAAGTCGACGCTTATGAACACTATGCTGGCAGCGACTGAAAAAGAAGAAAAAAGCGTATTTGCGAAGAATATGCTCTTTGCAACCCTGGATACGGCTCTTAGGAATATAAAAGCAGATGTAGATAAAGAATTTCTTCTCATAGATACGGTAGGGTTTGTAAGCAATCTGCCTCACACTTTGGTAAACGCATTCAGATCTACTTTGGAAGAAATCCTTTACGCTGATCTTATCCTTCATGTGGTGGATGCATCCTATGAAGACTATTTCTTCAACATGAATGTTGCGGACAAAGTCGTAAATGAAATCGGTGCAGAAGATATTAAAAAACTGTACGTCTTTAATAAGATAGACATGGTAGAAAACTATCAGGATATTCTGCCGGGAGGTCCGGACTGTCTGTACATTTCTGCAAAAAACGGTACAGGCCTTGAAGGGCTCATGGATCGTATATGCAAGGAACTGTTTTCCGACAGGATAATAGCAGAACTGATGATACCTTATGATAAAGGTCAGATCAATTCATATCTTTGCGACAATTGCAAAGTGTTGAAAATGGACTATAAAAACGAAGGAACTTATTTCGAAGTGGAACTGTCAAAAGCAGACTATGGAAGGTACAGAGATTACCTGATTTAAGGAGGAACTATGGCGGTCAGATATAAAACCGTGCTGGAAGAAGCGGAAGAAATGATAGTGATAGAAAAATCACGATTTATAGGATATATAAAGCCGGTAGAGACTGTGGAAGAGGCGGAGGCGTTTGTTGCATCAATAAGGACTGCAAACAGAGATGCTACTCATAATGTTCCTGTTTATGTTTTGGGAGAAAAATATGACGTTCAGAAATACAGCGATGACGGAGAACCTTCAGGAACAGCAGGAGTTCCTGTGCTTCAAATGCTGATGAAAGAGGGCATCACTAATGTTGCTATAGTAATGACCAGGTATTTTGGCGGCATAAAGCTGGGTACCGGCGGATTGGTCAGAGCATACACCGGAATTGCAAAAGAAGCTCTTAGAGCCGCAGGTGTTGCGGAAGTAAAGGATATGGATGTGGTGCTGCTGGAAATACAGTATACATATCACGGCAAAGCTGAAAATATGGCTCTCAAAGGAGATTTTATAATAAGGAATACCATTTTTACGGACAAGGTTACTTTGGAAATAGTATGTGATCCAACAAAGACTGAAGAAATAATAAAATCTTTTATGGAAGTTACTGCAGGGACTGTTAAAGTGGTAGAACAAAGACAGGAACTGGAGAAGGTGAGAGTAGGTTATTAAGACAAAAAGACCGTTTGAAACGAGACCGTTTACGAACGGTCTTTTTTGGTCAGCTGGAAAACCCCTATGATGAATATAAAAACTGCAAATATCTTTCGCAGTACGGAAGCATCTAAAGCAATAGCGGCAAAGGCTCCTGCTGCAGCACCTATGATACCATATATAATGATTGGTTTTGCAAGCGAAAAGTCGATATTGCCGGTTTTCTTATGAACACAAAGTGCGGCTATAGAGGCAGGAATGAATACAACAAGGTTTATGCCTTGTATTTCCTGCTGCGACAATGTGGTAAAAACAGCAAGTATAGGAACAAGTATGCTCCCTCCTCCTACTCCCATTCCGGCTATGATCCCTGAAACAAAGCCCGCTGTGATAAGTGCTGCGGTCATGACATCATCATCCTTGCAGAAGCAAATATCAATACAGCCCCGAACAGCCTGCTGAGCATACGGGAAGATAGCTTTTTCAAAAGCTTAGCCCCGATGATGCTGCCGGGAATACTGCCCAAAGCCACATATAAGACAGCCTCCCAGTTCAGGGATCCTTTAAACATATATATCAGGGAACTTATCACTGACAGCGGAAGGATAACTGCAATAGCAGTTGCATGTGCTTTATGCGGTTCGATTTTTTTAAATACTTCCAAAGCCGGGACCACCACTGTTCCACCTCCGGAACCCAGAAGTCCGTTTATACATCCGGAAAAAATACCTATAAGAAAATTTCGCATCATACACCTCTCTCTGTCATTATTTTGTCCTGAAATACTGCATATATCCGCTTGTTGACATTTATAGGCAGATATGAAAAAATAAACACAGAAAAACTTTTGACGGGAGGATCAATATGAATTTTATTCCAAATTATCAGCCGTATCCTTCGGTAAGATACCCGGTTTATGCAAATAACGGCATGGTTTGTACTTCGTGCCCTCAGGCTTCTGCAGCAGGACTGGAAGCTCTTAAAAAAGGCGGAAATGCTATAGATGCGGCAGTTGCCACGGCCGCAGCTCTCACTGTATGCGAACCAACTGCAAACGGCATTGGAGGAGATGCTTTTGCTCTTATATGGGTAGAAAAAGAAAAGAAACTTTACGGACTTAATGCCAGCGGTGTTTCTCCGAAAAGTATTTCAATAGACAAAGTTAAAGAAAAGCTTGGGACCGATGAAATGCCTTTATATGGATGGACTCCGGTAATGGTTCCGGGAGCACCTTCAGCATGGGCAGCGGTAGCAAAGAGATTTGGCAGGCTTCCGCTTACAACAAGCATGGCTCCTGCAATAAACTATGCAAGAGAAGGATATCCTGTATCTCCTAATATAGCAAGGATGTGGGATATGTCATATAACGTATACAAAAAATGCGAAGGACCGGAATTCGAAGAATGGTTCAATACCTTTGCACCTGAAGGACGTCCGCCTGTTCCGGGGGAAATAATGAAGCTTCCGTATCACGGAGATACTCTTGAAGAGATAGCTAAGACTGAGGCTGAAAGCTTCTACAGAGGAGCTTTAGCTGAAAAAATAGGTGCAGAAAGCGAAAAATTCGGCGGATTTTTAAGAAAAGAAGATATGAACGAATACTACCCTGAATGGGTAGAACCTATAAAGGTAAACTATAAAGGGTATGAAATTTGCGAGATCCCTCCAAACGGTCAGGGGATAGTAGCTCTTATGGCGCTTAATATGCTCAAAGAGTTTGATTTTAAAGAAAAAGAGTCTGTGGATACATATCACAAGCAGTGGGAAGCTATGAAGATAGCCTTTGCTGACGGCAGACATCATGTAACAGACCCAAGACATATGAAGGTCGATAAAAATGATCTTATATCTCCGGAGTACGGAGCTTACCGTGCTGCACAGATCAACGACAGTGTCGGAGAACCTTGCCCTGAACTTCCGCCAACAAGCGGAACTGTATATCTTTGTACAGCTGACAGTGAAGGGAATATGGTGTCATATATACAGAGTAATTTCTATGATTTTGGATCCGGAATGGTTATCCCGGGAACAGGTATTGCTCTTCAGAACAGAGGCTTTGGTTTTTCTCTGGATCCGGCTGCGGCAAATGCGCTGGCACCTGGAAAGAAATCATATCACACTATAATACCTGGATTTATAATGAAAGATGGAGAAGCTGTTGCACCGTTTGGCGTGATGGGAGGAGCTATGCAGCCTCAGGGACACGTTCAGGTAGTAATGAACCTCATAGATTTTGGGCTGAATCCTCAGCAGGCGTTGGATACTCCAAGATGGCAGTGGATAGGCGGAAAGAAATTTATGATAGAAGACAATTTCCCGGCAGAAATAGCAAGACAGCTGCTGTTCAGAGGCCATGAAATAGAAGTGGCTCTTGACAACGAGCCTTTCGGAAGAGGGCAGATCATAGTAAAACTTCCAAACGGTGTTCTGGTAGGAGGTACTGAGGGAAGAACGGACAGCAATATAGCTTGCTATTAATTGAACAGGTCAAAAGTACAGGGGCGGATATAAAATTCCGCTCTTGTTTTTTCATCAAACTGTCGACAGAAATAATATGAAAAAAATGTGCTAAAAAAGAGAAAATACAGGTTGACAAACAGGCATGTATTTGGTATATTTATGGAGCGGTCGCTTGAAACGACTGATAAATATGGCCCTATGGTCAAGCGGTTAAGACACCGCCCTTTCACGGCGGTAACCCGGGTTCGAGTCCCGGTAGGGTCACCAAATTACCTTTAAAAGGTAGACATGGAAAACAGAATACATGCGAAAAGGTCTTGACATTTTTCCTTTAGTAATGTAGAATCTGTAAATGTGTCAGGTAGAAAAAAGGATGTGGGGGCATAGCTCAGCTGGGAGAGCACCTGCCTTACAAGCAGGGGGTCATAGGTTCGATCCCTGTTGCCCCTACCATACATGGCCTGGT
>JAFQKJ010000061.1 GCA_017397005.1 Bacillota bacterium | reverse complement strand
TTTATAAGGCATTTGAAGTTTTCGCCTACAACACAGTTTTCGTTCAGCTGCACAGACACTGTAACAGTATATGCTGTTTCAGGCTGGAATTCGCTGTCTCCCGGCTGCCACTGAACTGCAGTTATAACATAACCCGGGTCGCCGTAACCTGTTGAAGCATGCATATCAGGTGATTCTCCTGTTACAGGGTCATTGATATCTTTTATAGAGAATGTGTGGATCTCTTTTTTTTCTTCCTCTTCTTCAAGGCCTGCTGATTTATCTATAACTTCAGCGACCTCTGTGTTTACTGTTTCAGCTCCCTCATCTGTAGTAGAAGTAACTGCGCAGTAATAATACTTTGTATCAGCTGATCTTTCAGGCTGATAAACGTTTCCGGTAGCACCGTTGATAGGAGTGCCGTTCTTTCCGTCGGCATCTGCAGCTTCATACCATTGATATGAGATCTCGCCGCCTTCAGTGTCAGAAGCGGTTACCATCAATGTGTATGAAAGATCTTTAACACTAACCTTTATATCCAGTTTTGCGGTCACTTCTGCAAAACATGTGAATGTAAGAGAGAATACCAGGATCAATGCAAGGATGATACCTGTAAAACGTTTTAACATAACGATCCGCCTCCTTTTATAACAGAATTTAGTTCATTTTAGCGAAAAGATACTTGTCGGTCTCAAACATCGGCTCTTCACCTTGGAAAAATATCGGCGCAGGTATTTTATAGATGCCGTCTTCATATCCCATTATGATGTAATCGCTGAGAGCCTGAGTGAATGTATAAGGCGGAAGAGTGAAGTATCTTGCCAGCTTATACACTCTTAAAGTCTGGATATTCCATACGTAAGAGAATTCAGTATCTTCTTTCTTATTAAATACAACGTACTGTTCGAAAGCTGTGAACATCCTGTCTGTATTTTCAATGCCGTTTGTGATTTCAAGGCTTCCTATGTTTTTGCAAAGAGTCACAGGCCCGCCGTCCAGTTCGTCCGGTGAGAAGTACAGGTTTCCGATGATACCGTATATCATGTCGATGCCTGCTGTGAATTCCATGAATCTGAAATCATTTGATTCATATGGTATTTCAACAACTTCTTTAGTGTCTCTCATAATACCGTACAGGTTTCCGCTGTAGCCGAAGATCCTGTCTGAGAGACGGAATGGAAGATCGTATTCATAATACTCTTTGCCGTCGATGTGAACGGATCTGAGCCTTCCTCTTTCAATGAAAAGTATAACTTCGTTTTCGATCCAAATGGAAGAAGCTCCGTGCCCTTCCAGTATAACTCTTCTTTCAGCAGAATAAACGTTGACCGCTGTTATCTTATGGCCGTCATTGAATTCATAAAAGATGAGTTCATCTTCGACCATATTTAGGCAGCCGCCGGTGCATCCGGGGCCTTTTCCTGTATAAATGGTCTGGATCATATCGTTATCGCTGACAGGAGAGACTTTTATGCTTATCTCATCCTGAGATTTTGACATGAAATATACGAATCCGTTTCTGACCAGAATATCTGATTTTCCGCCTGTTGTCTGGTTGTTTCCGTAAGCATAGTGCATAAGGCGAGGTTTATATGTTTTCTTTTCTTTAGCTTCTATTTTATTTCCACATTCCATACAGAATTTACTTCCTGATGGAATAGCAGCTCCGCATTTGTCGCATATGATAGTACCCATGAATTCCTCCTGTTCATAAGTTTTAAATTGTTTTATTATCTCACATTTTTAAGTTTAGAACAATATATCTGTTAAAATATCATTCGTAATTTACCTGGGCTTGTTGTATAATGTTTTAAAGAATATTATGGCAGGAGAGTAAAATGACGGAACTGATCATAAAAAAATTTGTAAAAGATTATGAAAACATCGCGGACGCAAAAGTCAGAGAAACATACGGCAAAATCAGCGGTATGGTGGGCATAGCCACCAACACCATTCTTTCAGTTATAAAAATAGTTATAGGGATAATTTTCAGCAGCATAGCTATAATAGCTGACGGTATAAACAATCTTACTGATGCCGGTTCATCAGTGGTCACACTGATAGGATTCAAGCTTGCGGGAATGCCTGAGGATAAAGATCATCCATACGGTCACGCGAGATATGAATATATAACAGGGCTGATAGTTTCGTTTATAATCATCGTTCTGGGTATTCAGATGATGAAGGAGTCATTCGTTAAGATAATCCATCCTGATCCGGTTAATTTCAGCTGGATCACTATCATATTTCTTGCTTTGGCTGTAGTAATAAAACTGTGGCAGATGTTATTCTACAAAACTGTGGCAAAAAAGATAAACTCTGCAACTGTTATGGCCCTGTCAAAAGACAGCAGGAACGATGTTGTATCTACAGCAGTTGTACTTTTAGGTCTGCTTATAGGCGGTCTTACCAATATTCAGCTCGACGGAATACTTGGTGCTTTTGTGGCAGCGTTTATTATCATTTCAGGCATACAGCTTGTTAAAGAAACAATAAGTCCGCTTCTTGGCGAAGCACCGGATCCTGAACTTGTTAAAGAGCTTGAAACGATGGTTGCAGGATACGAAGGAGTCATTGGCATTCACGATCTCGTGGTGCATGATTACGGCCCGGGGAAAATTTTTGCTTCTCTTCATGCTGAAGTGGATTCAAGAGTAAATGTAATGGTAAGTCATGATCTTATAGACTGTATAGAACGAGAAGTCAATGATAAACTTGGAATCCATTTTGTAATACATATGGATCCTGTTGTGTTAGACGACCCTATGGTAGACAGGTATAGGAATTTACTTAGCGCTGTTATGCAAGATATAGATCCTGTACTGAGGTTCCATGATTTCAGATGTGTAGCAGGTCCTACTCATACAAATCTTATTTTCGATATCGTTGTTCCTATCAACTACAATAAGGAAGATGATGATATAATCAGCGAAGTTCAGCAGGCACTTAAGGATATAGATGAAAGGATATACGCAGTAATAACGATAGATAAGGATTATACAAATGGTCAACATAGGCAATGATTGGGATGAGATCCTGAAAGGGGAATTCGATAAAGAATACTATCTTTCTCTCAGACAGTTTTTAAAAAGTGAATATAAAAACCAGACGATCTATCCGTCGATGTATGATATTTTCAATGCCTTGAAATATACTGCTTACAAGGATGTAAAGGCGGTTATCATAGGTCAGGATCCGTATCATGGACCGGGGCAGGCTCATGGACTGTGCTTCTCTGTTCAGAAAGGTGTGGCAGTACCGCCATCCCTTATGAATATATATAAGGAACTGAATTCAGATATCGGATTCAGTATCCCTGACCATGGTTATTTGAAAAACTGGGCAGATCAGGGAGTGCTTTTGCTGAATGCTGTTCTCACTGTAAGGGCAGGAGCGGCCAATTCTCATAAAGGGAAGGGCTGGGAGATTTTCACTGACACCGTTATTAAACATCTTAACGATAAAGAAGACCCCGTGGTGTTTATCCTTTGGGGTGCAAATGCAAAAGCTAAAAGCGCTATGATAACAAATCCAAAACATCTTGTGCTTACAGCTCCTCATCCAAGCCCTTTGTCCGCGTATAACGGATTCTTTGGATGCAGGCATTTTTCAAAAACCAATTTGTTTTTAATCTCTAATGGCCGGAGCAAGATCGACTGGTCCATAGAGCGAAAGGAGTAAATATGAGCAGCTTATTTAAAACATATCCCTTTGAACTTGAACCTCTTGAATATGATGTAAATGCTCTGGAGCCTTACATAGACACTAAGACTGTAGAGATACATCACGGAAGACACCAGCAGAACTATGTAAATACTCTCAATGCAGCTATCGAGGAAAATCCTGAATATAAAGAATGGACTTTGGACGATTTCCTGAGAAAGAATATCCAGATCCCATCAGATATCAGAGATGTATTTGCAAGAAATGCGGGTGGGGTTTACAATCACGAGCAGTATTTCTCCATGATGACCCCTAACGCTCCTGTGGAGCCTGAAGGAGAACTGGCTGATGCTGTAAAAGATTTTTACGGTTCTATGGAAAACCTTAAAGCAGAAATGAAGAGGGAAGCTCTTAGTGTATTCGGATCAGGCTATGCCTGCCTTGTTGTAACTCCGCAGAGCTGGCTTCAGATCATAACTTTTGCCAACCAGGATACACCGGTCCCTTATAACTTCAAGCCTCTTGCGGTAATTGATGTCTGGGAACATGCATATTACCTGGGATATCAGAACAAAAGAGCAGATTATTTCGATAACTGGTGGAATTTGATCGATTGGAAAAAAGCTGAAGAGATCTTTGAAGAAGTAAATACTAAAAACAAAAAATTTGAATTTGATATCTAAAAATACAATGAGTTTGGTTTCTAAAATGCAATGAGTACAAATAGTTGTATTTTTCATACGAGACAAAGGCCCGGTTAACTTTGAAAAACCGGGCTTTTATAATTATGAGAATTTCCATATATTTTTGGTTGAGTAACTTAGCACAAAACAGCTGATTTGAGAGCTTTGAGTTAAGAACCTTAACATAAAACGGGCGATTCGAGAGCTTTGAGTTAAGAACCTTAACACAAAACGGGCGATTTGAGAGCTTTGAGTTAAGAACCTTAACACAAAACGGCCGATTTGAGAGCTTTGAGTTA
>JAFQKJ010000008.1 GCA_017397005.1 Bacillota bacterium | reverse complement strand
GAGTAGGCGCGATCATACCGTACAAGTAAAACACAGGCACCCGATAAACTTTTCGGGTGTCTTTTCTTATCCTAAAGTATATGATATAATCAATAAAATTATTGAAAAAGATAAGGAGAATTCGGTGAGAAACAGATATATTTATGCACTTTTGGTTTTAGGCAACATGTTTTGGGGGTGTTCATTCCCTTTGACCAAAATGGTTGTGGACTATATCCCGCGAGATTCATTTATCTTCTTTAGGTTTTTAATGGCATCTATTATCCTTGGGGTGGTTATCAGACTGGTACCGTCTGCAAGAAATCCAAAAATTTCAGATCTTAAAAAGAACAATATAGGAAAGCTCATGCCGGCGGTGATCTCAGGTTTTCTGGGGATATTCATGTATCAGTTCCTCTTCTTTATGGCTCTGGAGAGAACTACAGCTATAAATTCATCTATAATCGGAGCACTCAACCCTGTGATGACTATAATTATCGGGGTAATTTTTGCTCATCAGTATATAAATAAAAAGATGGCTTTTGGGGTAGGCTTATCTTTCATAGGAGCGGTATTTACTATATGCGGAGTGAATATCGCTGCGCTGACGGAGTTTAAATTCAATTCCGGGGATCTGCTGATGCTGGCGGGAACTGGTGTGTGGGCTGTATATAACGTATACTGTCAGAGCAAATGCTCTCATTTCAATCCGCTGGTGCTCACATTCTGGAACTTTGTTACAGGTACCGTATGCGCACTGCCTCTGGCCTTGGCGGAAAAACCTTGGGAATGGATAGCAAGCGTTCCTTTGTCATCCTGGGCAGCACTGTTCTGTCTCACTTGTTTTGCTTCTGTGGGAGCGTACTTTATCCAGTTCTATGCAATAACAAAGATAGGTTCTGCAAGAACATCGATATTTGTAAACCTTATGCCGTTCTTCTCTATGATAGCTTCTGTGCTGCTTATAGGCGAAGATCTTGAGATAGTTAAAGTGCTGACGGCGTTTGTAATAGTGGCAGGGGTAATAATCTGTCAAAAATACGGGAGGAACCCTGATGAGACTGTTCATAGCGATAAACTTTGATGAAAATGTGAAGGAGCGCATCATAGATGTGAGAGAAGAACTGAGGGCGAATTCCAGACAGGGAAATTTCACAAGAGATGAAAACCTTCATTTGACGCTGGTGTTTTTGGGAGAAGTTCCGGGAAGCCAGGTTGGAGTAATAGAAAATATAATGGAAGAGATAGAGGAAGAACCCTTTGAACTGAAGTTCGATAAGCTGGGATGCTTCAAAAGAGATCAAGGCGGAGATCTTTGGTGGATCGGCTGCGAAAAGAACAAGGCTCTTTCGTCTGTTCAAAGACAGCTGGCGGACAGGCTCAGAGAAGCCGGTTTTAAAGTAGAGAAAAGGGCTTTCAAGCCACATCTTACTCTGGGAAGAGAAGTGGTGGTGCATGGAAGCGGAAAGATATTCGGCAGCGGAGCGCTGGAAAAAGATCCAATAACAGCGGAAGTAGGGCAGATAAGCCTGATGCTTTCGGAAAGGGTAAACGGGAAACTCACATACACATCGCTG
>JAFQKJ010000060.1 GCA_017397005.1 Bacillota bacterium | reverse complement strand
TTCCTTCAGGAGCGTTTTCGATCTTAACATTGTCAGCTGCAACAAGAATAAGTCCGCCTTCGCTTGCATCAACTACAGCGCCTTCTTCTGTAACATACTGTTTAACTGTCTTGTCAAGAAGAGCAGCTACACTTGCACGATTGATATTAACATCAGGTGCGATCTCGGTGTCTGTTAAACCATCAACATAACCTTCGTTGATAAGAGCGTTTATATAACCTTCAGCCCAGTCAGATACTTCATCAGCATCGTCAAAGTTTTCATCTGTGCTTGCCTGTGGTCTGATTCCCAGTGCTCTTGCAAACATTGTAAAGAACATTTCTCTTGTGATAGTTCCTTCAGGATCCATCATGTCATCGCCTACACCGTTCATGATGCCTGCAGCAACGCATTTAGCAAGAGCTTCTGCATACCAGTCATCAGCGGATACATCGCCAAACTGGCTGATGTCAGCTGTTTCTGTTAAACCTAAAAGGTTTGCAAAAATAGTCGCTGCTTCTCCTCTTTTCATAGGTGCATTAGGATCAAAGATATCTCCGCCTTTACCGTTCAGGATGCCGTAAGAACTCCATCTGTCGATAGAACTTTCAGCCCAGTGATCTTCAGTGTCACTAAAGTCAGCCGCAAATACTGCTACAGGTGCTGAAACAACTAAGCACAGTGAAAGCAATAAAGCGAGAACTTTTTTCATCTTCATTATTTCTCCTCCTTAAATGTTTTTCGCGTATAATCATATACATTTTATCCCTTTTCAACGTATATATCAAGCTTATATTGTAAAATTTGCAGTTACTTTTAAAAAAAAATCATTCAAATTTATTTACTGTTGAGTATGTTCAACAGTAAATAAATACGGGCGCATATGCGCCCGTATCACTTTATGTTTTATATTTATGGAAGTCTGTATTTTTCTTTGTATTCAGCATATTTTGCTTTGAAGTCAGGGTTCTCTTCTCTTCTGAGTGTATCGAGATACCCATGGGCTTCCATTGCATCTTCATCCATCTGAATAACGTGTATTCCGATATTTGAACAGTGGTCTGCAACTCTTTCAAAGTTAGTTGTGATATCTGAAAGCAGGAATCCCAACTCAATGGTGCACTCGCCTTTTCTGAGTCTGTCTATATGTCTGCCTTTCAGCATAAGGTTGATATCATCCACCACTTCTTCCAGAGGCTCTATATTTACAGCATTTTTGTTATCTTCATTTTTAAATACATCTACAGTCATCTCAACTATCTCTCTTATTGCTTTAGAGAACACTTTCAATTCTCTCTGAGCAGCATCGGAGAATTCCAGACATTTTGAATTCTTTTCCATTGCCGCTTCAGCAAGATTTACTGCATGGTCTGACATTCTTTCAAAGTCACCCAAACTGTTCAGCAGCATGGATAAGCCGTGGCTGTCGCTGCTCGTTAGAGTTTGTCTGCTGAGTTTTACAAGATATGTTCCTATCTTATCTTCGTATTCATCTACTTCATCTTCAAGTTCAAATACCATTTTAGCTTTTTCTTCGTCATAGTTTTCAAGAACTTCTATAGACTTAAACAATGCTTCTTTGGACTTAACTGCCATTTCTACCGTCATTTCGTAAGCTTTTCTTAATGCGAAGGCAGGCATCATAAGCAGTCTGTCATCAAGAATTGAGAAGTCGATCTTGTCTTTGCTTGTTTCAACGATCGCTTCTTCTTCATCGTCTTTAACGATCCTGCATACTATCTTTTCAAGAACACCGATTATAGGCAGCCAGCAAGTTACGAGGAATATATTGAATGCTGTATGTAATGCTGCGATACCTACAGGCCCCACCGCTTTATCCATAAACGCAAAGTCAAATATCATATTTGCTGTATAGAAGCCTGTGATCAGAATTATAGAGCAGATCGTATTTGCTATAAGATGAGCAAATGCAGCTCTCTTTGCGCTTTTATTTGTACCAATGCATGCAAGAAGAGCTGTTATACAGGTACCGATGTTCTGACCCATTACGATAGGGATAGCGATCCCTGCGGTTATCGAACCTGTTGTAAGAGATAATGCCTGAAGTATACCTACCGATGCAGAGGAACTCTGAATTATAGCTGTTAGTATCATTCCAACAAGAAGCCCAAATATTGGGTTTGTGAACATTACCATAAGCTGACCGAATTCAGGCATGTCTTTAAGCGGTGCCATTGAATCGCTCATTGTCTCCATACCGAACATAAGGATCGCGAAACCTATGAAAATTATACCTAGCTGATGTTTTTTCTCACTCTTTAAAAACATCACGAATATAACGCCTATAGCAGCGAGGATCGGTGAAAATGCAGAAGGCTTACAGAACTGAAGGATCAAAACTGTACTGCTTATACCTGTCAAGCTCAATAACCATGCTGTTACTGTCGTACCAATGTTGGCGCCAAGTATTACGCCTATAGCCTGGCGAAGTTTAATGATCTTTGAATTAACAAGACCAATTACCATTACCGTTGTTGCTGATGATGACTGAATCACAGCCGTTACTCCTAAACCAAGAGCTGCTGCCTTTAACCTGTTTGATGTCATCTTTTCGAGGATCTGTTCCAATTTACTGCCGGCTAATGTTTCCAGACCGTTGCCCATAATGTGCATACCGTAAAGGAATGTCGCAAGTCCGCCGACTAAAGCTAAAACACTAAAAATATCCATCTCTTTCTCCTTTTTTCACTTTCTATTTCACGGCAATTATATATTCCTTATGTAAAATCCAAATGCATTAAAAGGTAAAAAGTGTGTAAAAAAGAGAAAAACAGTATCTGTTTTTACTGATACTGTTCCCCATTATTTTTATTGAATATTATTATCATTTCTGTCCCCTTGCCTTCTTCACTGGCAATGTATATCTCAGCATTATGTCTGGCAAGGATATGCTTTACGATCGCAAGCCCCAGTCCCGTTCCGCCTTTTTCTTTGGATCGGCTTTTATCAACTCTGTAAAATCTTTCGAATATCCTGTTTTGGTGTTCTTTAGGTATGCCTATACCGGTATCTTTCACCGAAAGTATTACCGAATCATCATTTTCCCTTACGGATACCTCTACTTTACCCTCTTTTATATTATATCTAATAGCATTATCACAAAGATTATAGACCACTTCTTCTATCATAACTTTATCGCCGCGAACAACAGAATGTTCACCGTTCAGCTTTAAAGAAACATTATTTTTATCAGCATTAAACTGAAGCATATTCAGACAAGTATCTGCCACTTCATAAAGGTCTACATCATCATATTCCTCATTTTCTTCTACCATATCAAGCTCAGAAAGACGTATGATATCGTTTATAAGGGTAAGGAGCCTCATTGAGTTTTTTCTAATCTCACCAGCAAATCTTCGCACGTCTTCCCCTAAAGCCATACCGTTTTCGATAAGTTCGGAATACCCTGTTATTGCAGTTAGCGGTGTTTTCAGCTCATGGGTAACATTTGCAGTGAACTGCTGCCTCATATCCGCATTGTCGATTATACCCTTATGCTGCATTTTGATAGTGTCCATAAGTGTAGACAGCTCAGTGTACTCCGGTTCTATTTCATCATAAACAACATCTTCTTTTCTTATAATATCTGACAGTTTTTCAATAGGGCTGATTATCCTTCTGCAGAATTTTACTCCTGCATAACACAAGAT
Organism: Bacillota bacterium; assembly: GCA_017397005.1. GTDB lineage: Bacteria > Bacillota > Clostridia > Peptostreptococcales > Anaerovoracaceae > RGIG1899. Next base: position 1,153 of record JAFQKJ010000060.1, on the reverse strand, counting down.
CGCAAAAACTAGGATAACTACAATTATCATTTCAAACAGTGCTTCTCCATAATCTTTGCCTTCGCCATTTAATACACCGTAAAAAACTGCTGCAGCAATTATTACTGCAGCAATCATTCCCAATGCAAGAAAAGATATAAAATACAAGTTTATTCTTGATCTCATTCTTTCATCCTCATTCTATAGTATATCCTACATTTCTAACTGTTTTTATCGCAGCATCGGATTCTTTAAGTTTTTGCCTTAAAGTCTTGATGTGCATATCCAGAGTCCTGGATTCTCCTATAAAATCAGTTCCCCATACCCTTTCCATAATAATATCTCTGGTAAGGACTATACCTGTGTTAAGGAGCAGAGCTTTTAAAAGTTCAAATTCTTTAAAGGTCAATTCACAATTTGTACCTTTTACACTTACCGTATGCTTTTCTTCATCCATAATGATATCTTTAAGCATAATAACTTTTTCGCTGTCCCCTGTTGTCCTGCGCAGTACAGCTTTTACCCTTGATATCAGTTCCATTACACCAAAAGGTTTTGTTATATAATCATCCGCACCAAGGTCCAAAGCTTTTACTTTATCTATTTCGCTTGTTTTTGCAGTAACCATAATTACAGGTATGTTTTTTGTGTTAAGATCAGTTCTGAGTTTTTTCAGAACATCCACTCCATCGGAATCCGGAAGCATTATATCAAGCAGAACAAGACCCGGAACTGCAGCATTTATCTTTTCAAAAAACAATGCTGCATTTTCAAAAGCTTCAGTATCAAATCCACTGTTTCTGAGAGCTATGGTCTCAATTTCTCTGATATTAAGATCATCTTCGACTATGTATATAAGTGCCATAATTCCACCTCAAAACTGCACGGCCTAAGGCAGCTTATATTTTTCTTTGTATATAGCGTAATTTCCTTTAAATACCGGATTTTCATCTCTTCTAAGGGTATCGAGATATCCGTGAGCTTCCATTGCATCTTCATCCATCTGGATAACATGGATACCGATGTTTGAACAATGGTCTGCAACTCTTTCAAAGTTTGTTGTTATATCAGAAAGAAGGAAACCGAGTTCTATAGTACATTCGCCTTTTCTGAGTCTTTCTATGTGTCTGCTCTTAAGCATAAGATTGATATCATCCACTACTTCTTCAAGAGG
>JAFQKJ010000059.1 GCA_017397005.1 Bacillota bacterium | reverse complement strand
CTCAAAAAAATCAGATGAAAAGAAAAACAAAGATTCAACGGTCAAATCTTCAGATAAAAAACAAAAGCTTACAAAATGGCTCATCTGCATCAATGTGATAGCTGTCAGCGTACTTTTATGCCTTCTGATAATCATGATCTATGACAAATCCCGCAATCGTACCATATTAAGTGATACAGTAACGAACAACAATAGCCAGGATTCTTCTAAAGAAGAGAAGATTGACAAGGAAATAAATGACAACATGTCCATTCTTTATGGCAGCCTGCTTGCCGGTTGGTCATACAAGATAGATGATGATACTTATTTTTCTTTCAATAAAGACGGTTCTTTCTCCGGCTTTTTTGATAAAAGCAATAAGAATGTTTCAGGGTATTCCTATGAGATTGTCTATGATAAAGATAATAATTACCATCTACTGAATATCTATAATTCTGATCTGTCAAGCATGGTTTCTTACGAAATATCTCTTGATGCACATACCGGCAACTTTATCTTGGTATATCCGGGCGCTGATAGTCCTTTTATTTTGGATACAGAGAAAGCAACTTTCATTTCTTGATATTCTGGTTCCGCTTCGAGAAGATGTTATCTCCCAAAGCGCTATTGACGAAACGGTTAAAAAGTGCTATTCTTGCTGTAGGAGGTATCTTATGGAAAGTTATAAGGCTTTAAAACAAGCAAGAATGGATCACGGCTTCTCTCTTGATGCTCTTTCCGCAGAAACAGGCATAAAAAAAAGGTCAATAACTTACTACGAGAGCGGCAAAAGACAGGTTACTGGTCTGGCCTGTTCCAAGATCCTGGATCTGTTTGCGCCCTTAGAGATAGATCCTGAATCTTTCTACGAAGAACACTTCGGGTACAAGGAAGAATGCGATAAAAAGATGACCGCCTGGAGATCGGAGCATCCAAGGGTGCTTGATTATGCATCCCTTCGTCACCAAGCCTATGAACGCATAGCACACATGAAATATCGCAAAACAATTACCGATGAACAATATGGTAAACTCATGTCCTTTTACAAAGATTCTTTCGGTCGCCTTTCAGAGAAACTTAGCCACAAAGACAAAAAAGAGCTTACGGATGAAGAATATGAAAGCGAATACCTTTGTTTTCTTTGTAATATAAAGTCTGCGCTTTATTTAAAGCCTGACGTTCCGGAACCGCTCAAAAGTATTCTTTTAGCTTATTTCAGAAGTGAATTTACTGCGGGAACTTTTACACTGCTGCAGAATGATTTTGCGGCACTGATCGACTATACTACGATTACTAAGCTTCGGAAAATGCTTACCGGAGAGCTTGAAATAGATCGGCTCCCGATCATCACAGCGCTCCGTTTATGCTATATTCTGAATATTTCGTTTACAGAGACTTTCGGGTTAGTAAAAAAAACTTGATGTAAAATATCAATTTAGGGTTTTTTCACAGAAGAAACTGCCGCCTCTCTTTATATAATTATCAGAATGATAATAACATAAAGAGAGGTGTTTTTTATGCGTACAGAGAAAGAAAAAAGCATTGGTGTGTCCGGGAACAGATACAAGATCCTTTTTTCCTTTGAAAACGCTTATGCCGTATTCCATAAAAAAGATGACAGTAAAGGAGTTGAAAGCACGGATTATGAATGCAAATATTACGCGAATCACGACTGCGTGTTTCCCGTGGAAGTCCTCGTTGACATGATGTTTTGTCTTCGTTCCGGTGATTTCAGATGGCTTGTTCCTGGAGATATATTATGTGTCCGGGTAAACGGACAGCTTCATTCCTATCGCTTTGATGGTATCCGGTCATGGAATCCTAATGATGTTTATTCAAACTTTTGCACACTTGATTCCCGTTTTTTTATAGATGAGAAAGAGGATATCATAAAGAAACTGCACAAAGACGGATACGTACTCGATGTTTTAAACGGGAATACATTTTCTGTTAAAGACGATGAGAATATCGCCAAATATAGCTTTTATGGCATAGAAAAAGAGTCCTATCCCCTGAAATCTCTTAAAACAGTCGCTGAATATAGCGTATACAGTTTAGAGGATGACCAGATCCGCAGAGTGAACCCCAATGGAAATCCCTTTTACGACCTGAAAAATGCTCTGTTCTTTTTCTTCAGGAAATGCAAAGGCAAATGCCCTTCAATACTTCTTTTTAACCGTAAAGAGCTTGAAATGATCAAGGATTACTCAGATTTCAAAACAGGGTTTGCTTATGAAGCGTGATGACTGGGTATTTTTTGCCGCTAATCTGATCATATGGCTTCTCGTTTACAGTGTTTCGTTTCATATAACCAGGACAGAACCGAAAGAAGAGATAAAGGTTGCTGCAACGATCAGTCATTCTACCGTTGATGCGGATAATTCAATGGAAATATTGTCCGTGGCCAATAAGAAAACCGGAAAGGAGCCTGACGATGTAACTGATTATGGGAATTCTTTTTTAGGTGAGGCTGTTTCGGCTGTCATAGACTCCCTGGCAGGAGCATATATATCAAAGAGCGGATACACCTTTTATTTTGGCCCTAACGGTTATTATTCCGGCTTCTTTGACAGCCAGAACAAAGATGTTGATGGTGGCACCTATGAAATGAAAGAGAACGAAAACGGCATTGAGATTAAAATAATCAGCCCCGACGGACAGAGAATGGTCACTGACGGATGGCCTCGGAAAACTGACGCCGGTAGGCGTGAGACAACGCTTTGACCT
>JAFQKJ010000007.1 GCA_017397005.1 Bacillota bacterium | reverse complement strand
TATAAATGTTCATGAAGCGGGTGCTATAGAAGCTTCCGGCCACAAGATCCTGCCATTGCCAAACTACAATGGAAAGATCAGTCCTGAAGATCTGAAAAACTTCATGGAAGGTTTCTACAAGGATGACACGTGGGAGCATATGGCGGCTCCGGGTATGGTTTACATATCACATCCGACAGAATACGGAACTCTTTATACAAAAGAAGAACTCAAGTCTATCAGAGAGATATGTGATCAGTATGACATTCCGCTCTTTATGGACGGTGCTCGTTTGGGATACGGTCTGATGGCAAACAACACTGATGTTGATCTTAAAACTATTGCGGAATACTGCCATGTTTTCTATATAGGCGGAACAAAAGTCGGAGCCCTTTTCGGAGAGGCTGTTGTAGTGACAAAACCGGGTCTGCTTCCGCATTTCTTTACAGTGATAAAACAAAAAGGCGGCCTTTTGGCTAAAGGAAGACTTTTGGGACTTCAGTTCGATACGCTGTTCACAGATGATCTGTATTTTAAGATCGCGAAAAATGCTATAGATATGGCAGAAAAGCTAAAAGTTGTGCTTAAGGAAAAAGGATATGAGTTCTTCCTTGAAACTGATACCAATCAGCAGTTCGTTGTTCTTGAAAACGTCAAAATGAAAGAGCTTGCTGAGAAGGTTTCCTTTGGTTTCTGGGAAAATATCGATGCGGATCATACTGTAGTAAGATTTGCAACAAGCTGGGCGACAACTGAAGAGGCTATAGATGAGCTTGCTACTTTGATTTAATAGGATACAAAAATATACAGGATGGTGAATAAATGGGAGATTATATCATAACTTTATTTATACTGGGGATCACTTCATTTGTAATGTTGATCCTTGGGGTAAATCAGTACAGAACGATCGATAAGCCGGTAAATTTCTGGTCGGGAGAAAGTGCTCCAACAAATGTAAAAGACATACCCGGTTATAACAAAACTCATGGCAAAATGTGGATCTGCTACGGAGCAGCGATTTTTCTGGCAGGTTTAGTGGGAATGCTTTTTAACGATCCGTGGATAGCTACAGGGATCCTCTTCCTTGTTATAGTAGGGGGTATCCCGGTAATGTTCTATATTCATTACAGAGTTTGCGATAAGTATAGAAAATAATATAAGGGGTAAGATATTATGACGATCGATGAGGCTCAGGTAATACTCGAAGAACTTGTAAACGACCTTCCGGAGAGGATATTCAAAGAACTGAATGGCGGTGTACTGCTGCTCCCAAAGAAGAAAATAAGTCCTGAAGCAAAGAAAGATGACTTATATATTATGGGAGAATACTGCGTGAGTCCTAATATGGGCAGGCTGGTTAAGATATACTATGGTTCTATGGAAGCTGTTTTAGGGGAGAATGCTTCAAATAGAAAGTGGACAAAAGAATTGAGAAAGACGCTGCATCATGAGCTGACTCACCATTTGGAAGATCTTGCAGGGGAAAATGATCTCGTAATAGAGGACGAGATAAATATGTATCTTTACAAAAACGGTCTTCCTATGGGTTCGGTAAAAAGTCCTAAACTGGGGAGATACAGGTATGTTAACGAGAATAAGGAAACTAAGTAAGACTGCATTGTGCATCATATCATTCTTGCTTGTCATTCTGGGTACACTATTTGCTGTGGTGTCCTGGCAGGGATTGAATGTATCATATTATGAAATAGATTCTGACAAGATGGATGGCGCCATAAGGATAGCTCATCTTTCGGATCTACACAGTACATGGTTTGGAGATGGACAGGAGGATCTTCTTAATGCCATTGCTCAGGAGGATCCCGATATCGTGTGTTTTACGGGGGATATATGTGATGACAAGATCCCTCATGGCGGCACTGTAAAGCTCATTGAAACCCTCGGCAGGACTTATGACTGCTACTATGTAACAGGAAATCACGAGACCTATGTGCCGGAAGGGCTGGACACTATTAAAGAAGAAATATTCGAGGAAAACGGGATAACAGTCCTTGATCCCGGAAGTGAAACATTAGAGATCGACGGCAGTCGTATAACTGTCTGCGGTATAGATGATATAGAGATATCAAAATATGATGAATGGATGAGGCAGATGAAAGAATGCTCGGATAATAAAGATGACGATATTTTTTCGGTGCTTCTTTCCCACAGACCTGAACGTGTTGAAGAATACGAAGATTGTGATTTTGATCTGATCCTTTCAGGCCATGCCCACGGCGGGCAGATAAGGATACCGGGGATATGCAACGGCATTTATGCATCAAATCAGGGCTTCTTTCCCGACTATGTGGGAGGAGAATACAAACTTGAAAATGAGAGTACTATGATAGTCAGCAGGGGGCTGGTGAAAAATATACTTCCTCGTACCTTTAATCCCCCTGAGCTGGTGATCATAGATATTACTTAGACTTTACAAAGCCTGTGACTGACACACAGGCTATTTGTGTGCCCAAATCGTCGGTGACTTCGATATTGTAGACACAGGTGCTTTTGCCGGACTTGATAGGTTTAGCTTCGGCATAAAGCACGGACCCTTTTGCAGAACCGAGATAAGATATTTGACTGTTGATAGTAACGACTATATCTCCGCCTATATTTGAAGCAATGGCAAAGGCGTAATCCGCCATAGTAAAGATCGCTCCGCCCATAACTGTGTTAAGTGCGTTCAAATGTCTTTTTTCGATTTTAAGACTTACTTTTGCATAGCCGGGTTCGGCGGCTTCTATTACTATCCCTGTAGTTTCATAGGCAAAAATATCCTTAGAAAAAATTTCTTTAGCTTTAGTTAAATAATCCATAAAGACCTCCTTATTCCGAATACATTTTAACACATTATTGAATGATTATTCTAATAAATAGTTATTATTTATTCTTTAGAAATCCGGCTGCTGAAAGCCGGCGTTATACTTGTTATGTATAAAATTTGCGTAAATATTCCATAAAACTATAGGCAAAAATGAGACATTTCTATAAATTTATTTCATATCATTTATATAAAAACATTTAATTTTGTGTTAAATTTAAGATAGAATATTCATAACAAGAAAAGGAGTTTAATATGAAAAACAAGATAAAGTTTCATAAAACACACCATCTTGACACCTTAAGGGACATGCTTGTATATAATGCAAAACATTTTGGAGACAATGCGGCTTTTTGGGTAAAAAAAGTAAAAGGGGGAAAATACACTCCTATTACTCATGAAAAACTCTTTCTGGATGCAAATGCTTTAGGAGCCAAGCTCATGAACCTTGGGCTTCTCGGCAAAAAGATCGCACTGGTTGGAGACGGTATATATGAATGGATAGTATCTTACTTTGCTGTAGTAAACGGTCTTGGTGTGGTAGTTCCAATAGATAAAGAACTGGGTAAAGATGATATTATGAACTTCGTCAGATCGGCGAACTGTGAAGCAGTGATATATTCGGAATCCCTCAGCTCATATTTCGAACATGAAGAAATAGGATGCAAGATCAACATGAATCCTAAAACGGCGAGGGAATGGGAATATGACTATAATGTACTCATCGGTGAAGGTGAAGAACTGCTGGACAGCGGAGACAACGGTTATTTAAAATTGAGCATAGATCCTAATGAAATGAGGATACTTCTCTTTACGTCAGGGACTACTTCTAATTCAAAGGGAGTAATGCTTTCGCACTGGAATATTATGTCTAATGTGATAGCCACCAACACCATAGTACAGGTTTATCCTACAGATAAAGCTTTATCAATGCTGCCTATACATCATACCTTTGGTCTTACTATCGGTATTTTCTGCGTGCTTTACAGAGGCGGCTCGATAGCTTTCTGCGAAGGCCTTAAGCATATTGCAAAAAACTTGAAAGAGTCTCAGGCTACTGCGCTTGTCGCTGTTCCTTTGATTTTTGAATCTATGTACAATAAGGTCATCAAGACTGCTAAGAAAAACGGAAAGTATGATAAACTTCAAAAAGGTATCGGTATCAATCGTAAGCTTAAGAAGATGGGGGTCAATGTTTCCAATAAATTGTTTAAAGACATTTATGAAAATGTTGGCGGAAAACTTAGACTTCTGGTTACGGGAGCCGCTGCTATCGATCCGGCTGTTATAAGGTTCTATGAGGACATAGGCATCAGAGTTGTTCAAGGGTTCGGTATGACAGAATGTTCACCTCTTATTACAGGCACACCTGACACCTGTGATACACATTTGAAGGCCGGTTCTGTAGGCCCTGCAATTCCTGAAGTGGAAGTAAAACTTATTAATAAAGATGAAAACGGTATAGGAGAGATCCTCTGCAAAGGTCCTAATGTGATGCTGGGATACTATGAAAATGAAGAACTTACGGCTGAGATAATCAAGGACGGATGGCTGCACACAGGAGACCTTGGATACCTGGATGAAGACGGATTTCTTTATATTTCCGGAAGGACCAAGAATGTTATCATCACAAAGAATGGTAAAAACGTTTATCCTGAAGAACTCGAATTCTATCTCAATGCTGTTCCTGTCATCTCTGAATGTATGGTTGACGGAATATATGATGAGAAAGAAGATGACATCAAGATAAGAGTTCAGGTTTATCCTGATGCTGCTGAAGTTGAGGCTGCTCTTGAGGGAGATGTTACTGACGAAAGGATAATTAATCTGATTCAGAACATAGTTTATGACTTCAATGAGACTCTTCCTGCATACAAAAGGATAAAAAGAGTTGTGATCAAGAAAGAAGAATTCATAAAGACAACTACAAAAAAAATAAAACGACACGAAAATAAATAATGTAAAAAGCTTACTTCCCGCAAACGGCGGGAAGTGCTGGTTTTTGGCTGTAAATATAGGAAAAACCCGTATAAAGCCACTTTATTTATTTTGGCGGAAGTTATAGAATGTTTTTATAAATATATAATCAAAGGAGGTTGGATCTAAATGAATAGTAAGTTCAAAGAACAGTTGACAATGCTTAATTCAATGATGATAAAAATGGGTTCAAGATGCGAAGATGCGATCTCTATTGCTATAATCGGCCTGCTCAACGATGATGAGGAACTTATCGAGCGTGTGTTTAAGATCGAGGATGAGATCGATCAGATGGAAAAAGAAATAGAGACTACTTGTATGAAACTTCTTTTAAATCACCAGTCTGCAGATAAAGCTGATAAAAAGGATATGAGGATAATATCAGCGGCATTAAAGATGATCACTGATATGGAAAGAATAGGGGATCAGGCGGAAGACATCGCAGAAATATCTAAGTATTTAACTCATAATGATGTTAAGAATAAGATACATCTTAAAGAAATGGCAGAAACAGCATCAAGGATGGTTACAGATAGTATAAACTCTTTTGTAAACAAGAATCTTGAACTTGCATTAAAAGTAGTAAAAGAAGATGATGTGCTGGATGACCTTTTCGAACAGGTAAAACGTGAGCTCATAGACCTTATCCATGAAGATAAAGACAACGGAGAATTCTGTCTTGATCTTCTCATGATAGCAAAATATCTTGAAAGGATAGGAGACCACGCGACAAATATCGGTGAATGGGTGGAATTCATGATAACCGGCGTACATAATAGCTACAACTAAAGACAGTAATAAATAATCAACTCCCGAGTCTTCGGGAGTTTTGTTATTTGGTCATATATTCATAAAATATATCAGTTTTATCTTTTAACAGTACTTCATCTGTAAAAGTGGCAACTATCAAATAATTATCTTTTAATAATATCAGCCCTTCGCCTTCGGCTTTGACGTAATATACTGCATTATCAAATTTAGTGTCTTCAATATGTGATACCGATGCATCGCTGTCATCCGGAATGGATCTTTTGAATTCTTTTTCAGCTTTATTTTCAGATTTAAACTCATAGAGAACAGCATTGTACATATAAGCTTCTTCGTTGTTATTAGGTTTGCCGGGATAAATGTACGTGCCGTATTGAGTAAGATCAGTAATTTGTTCGGTACTGAAGTTGTCTCTTTCTAATACGAGGTCATGAGTATTGATGTTTGCAGTTTTATTTTCTGCTAATGTATCATAATATTCATTTATATTTGAGTCCAGCTCTTCTATGAGGGGAAGCGGGATCGTTTTGTTGAAGTCTTCAATGGAATAATAGTCTCCTGAACTGAGATCATTAAGAGTTAGGGGTATCATAATTGCAACCAATAATGCCATAAGAGATATACTTAACAGTTCATAGCATTTTAGCGCTTTTGCGCGTTTGTGGTCGTGGTATGTCCTGTTAAGACTGTTTCGTTTTCTGATCCTGAACAATCTGACGAAAAGTACCGCCAAGTAAGACAAATAAAGCAAGTTGACAGCACCAAAGCATATCAATATTGAAGTGTCTAAAAAAGATATATTCAGAGATGACACGTTAATAGGAAAACCTATCCATAAAAGGTCGAGCACAAGTATTATAATTAGCCCTGAAAGTTTCCTGCTGAAGATCTTTTTTATCTGTTCTTTTCTATGAAACTCATCTGTATTGAATTCTGTAACACTTTCATCATCCGTATAATAGACGATATAGTTATTGAACATATTGCCTGCGTAATTCCATCCCATTTCTGAAAAGAGTTCTCTTTTTGCTGAATAGGGCATGAATTTATCATGATATTCTATATCAATTCTATATCTTCTTTTCTTAGGAGTTTCTTTGTCAAACATGCAGAATGATGATACGCTGCCTGTAAAAAAATATCCTTTAAGAGCCATATCATCAAGCCAGCCTTCAATACCGTCAATTTCGAAACCAGCATAGGGCAGAAGTTTTATTGTTCTTTTAGACATACATTATTCCTCCTCCAAATCATTTAAACATGCTCTGAGACGGTTACATTCGTTATCAAAAAGATCTATACCATGAGGGGTTATACTGTAGATACGTTTTCTTCCTACGGTCATTATTTCTTCGATTGCTTTTTCTTGATTCAGGTGCGAAAGTATGGTGTATAGAGTCCCGGGACCGAGCTGAACTCTTGATGATGATCTACATTTTATCCAATCTGAGATGTCAGTTCCGCACATATTGGAACGTTTTAAAGCCATTAATACATAAAACATTGGCTCGGACAGGGAATCAAAAGCTTTTTTAGGCATAAGATCACTCCATATATAGAAGTTTATATAACAATATTAATATCGTTAAACGATATTGTCAATATGATATAATTCATTATAAAAAGAAAGCCGGGATCGAGGATCCCGGCATCAAACTATCGTCTTGCAAGTATTTCGTCTAAAAGGTTGAACGCAACATCTTCTTTAGACATAAGCTCAAGCTGTTTCATATCATCTTTAGTGATGATAGTAACGAGGTTGGTATCCACACCAAAGCCCGCTCCTGCATCTTTAAGATTATTTGCGACTATCATATCTATGTTTTTCTTCACAAGTTTAGCTCTTGAGTTTTCTATCATATCCTTTGTTTCCATAGAAAAACCGCAGATGAATTGGCCCGGCTTTCTGTTTTCACCAAGGTGTTTGATAATGTCTTTTGTTCTGTCAAGAGGGATGGACATATTGTCATCCTTTTTCTTGATCTTATCATCGCTGAAAGTTGCAGGTCTGTAATCCGCAACCGCAGCGGCTTTGATGATGATATCAGCATCATCGGAATTTGCTGTAACTGCATTGAACATATCTTCAGCGCTTTTGATCATGATGGTGTTTACAAAAGGCACTTTAGGAAGGGAAGTCTGACCGCTTACGAGAACAACATCAGCTCCTCTCAGCATTGCAGCTCTTGCGATCTCATAACCCATTTTGCCTGAAGAATGGTTTGTGATGTATCTTACAGGATCCAGGCTTTCCTGAGTAGGTCCTGCTGTTACCAAAACTTTAAGCCCTGTCATATCTTTTTCTCTTGCGATCTCACGTACTATATGATCGAAAAGAACTTCTTCTGACGGCATCTTTCCGGCGCCTTCATCTCTGCATGCCAGGAATCCGCTGGCAGGATCTATGATCTCAAATCCGAAGTCTTTAAGTCTGCCGATATTGTGCTGAACTACCACGTTTGTGTACATATTAGTATTCATAGCAGGGGAGACGATGATCTTGCTTTTGCATGCCATAGCAGTTGTTGTAAGCATATCGTCTGCAATACCGTTTGCAAGCTTTCCTATAACATTTGCAGATGCAGGAGCTATAAGCATTACATCGGCTTTCTTTGCAAGGGAGACATGGGCAACATGGAACTGAAAGTTTCTGTCGAAAGTTTCCACAAGGCATTTGTTTCCTGTAAGAGTTTCAAATGTGATAGGTGTTATAAAATTTGTGGCGTTCTTTGTCATTATAACGTGAACGTCGCAGTGCTGTTTTACCAGCATACTTGCGAGATTTGCTATTTTGTATGCTGCGATACTGCCTGTAACGCCCAGTACTACTGTTTTATTTTTAAGCATCTGGATTACTCCTTATCAAATTTATCTAAATTATGAATATCATCAGCATCAGGCGCTTCGTATTCATTTTTAAGGTCATTGAAGTCGTAGTAGCTGATATTGTTGTTATCTACAGAAATTTCAGGCTCTTCCTGTCTTTTCGGCTGAACAGGTCTTCTCTGCTGAGGTCTTTCATAAACATCTTCCTGAGACCTTCTGACTTTTTCTGAATTGATCTTCATTGTTTCTTTTTGACGCATTTTTTCCTGATAGATCTCATCCACGTAATTGTGTCTTCCTGCATTTCTCTTCTTTGCTCTTGCATTAGCAACTATTGCGATTATGAGAGCCGCAATGAGGATGATTATGATGGCTGCCCAGATCCAGCCGGGAATACCTAATGGAGCAGGAAGGGAAGAGGCAAAACCCTCTTCTTCGGGTTCTTCTTCTGCAATAGGTTCCGTTGCAGGGAAAGTATATGTTATGCCAAAGGAGCCGGATGACGGATCACCGGTCACTTTAGCTTCCTTATCGTTTATAAGGCATTTGAAGTTTTCGCCTACAACACAGTTTTCGTTCAGCTGCACAGACACTGTAACAGTATATGCTGTTTCAGGCTGGAATTCGCTGTCTCCCGGCTGCCACTGAACTGCAGTTATAACATAACCCGGGTCG
>JAFQKJ010000006.1 GCA_017397005.1 Bacillota bacterium | reverse complement strand
TACGTTGATCTCTCCTATCGAACGAGCACTTATCATTACATAGCCGTCAAGACTTTCTCCCATTACTACAGCAGCCCTTACACCTTTGATCTCAAGCATTTCATCTGCAGTCTGTGCTATTATCAGTCCAATGTTGTTATCTATTGCATCACATCTTGTTATAGCAAGATTTCCGTCTTTAATTTTTATAAGCTCTGCATCCATTATTGCCTTTGCTTTTACTCTGAAAAGGCTTGGCTCAACTTGGAAGAAACTTCTTATTTTTGTCGCATCAGCACCTATCCTTCTTAAATAAGATGCCGCTTCAAAAGTTCTTACACCGGTTTGAGTTGAAAAATGTTTGGTGTCAAGAGTTATTCCGGATAAAAGAGCATCTGCCGCCACCTTGCCTATGACCGTCTTGTCGCCGGAATACTGAATTATCTCTGTTATTAATTCACAGGTTGAAGATGCGTAAGATTCCATATATGCCAATACAGGATTCTCTATGGAATCCTCCTGTTTTCTGTGATGGTCGATCACAACGATCTTTTCAGTCTTCTTTAAAAGCTCCGGACATTCCACATAATATGGACTGTGAGTATCTACCACTATCAAAAGAGTATCTTTATCTGCAATAGATAAAGCATATTCCGAATTTATAACAGTATAGCTTTCTGTGCCTTTAACGTAATCATAGAGACCTTTTAAGGATTCTCCTACATGATCCATTACTATGCTCGAAGACTTATTGCATTTTTTTGCTAAGGCCTGGATCCCTACAGCCGCTCCAAAAGCATCCATGTCTGCATTTCTGTGTCCCATGATAAGCACTCCCGAAGACTGTTCAATGAGCCTTTGTAAAGCGTGGGCCATTATTCGGGATTTGCCTTTGTTTCTTTTTTCTACAGCCTGATGTCTGCCTCCGAAGAAATCCGTTTTGTTTACGCGTTTAACTGCAGCCTGGTCTCCGCCTCGTCCTAAAGCCAGTTCTATAGCTGCCTGTGCGTATTCATGGTTTTGAAGGTAGTTCTTTCCTGCCACACCGACACCGATACTCAGAGACACCGGCAGATCCATACCCGTCTCGATCTCTCGCACTTCGTCTAAAATCGTAAATTTATTTTCTACAGTATTCTCTAAATGTTTATTGTCTATTATAAGATAATATTTTCCGTCATCATACTTGATAAGCGGCGCCATATTCTTTTGAGCAAACTGCCTGATCTTCACTTCTATCTGAGATTCAAGCATTGCTTTTTTATCTTCAGGAGCTCTGAGCATGATCTCTTCAAAATTATCTATCAGTATATGAACAGCACAGGATTTTTCATCCTTATGCATTTTTTTCAAATTTTCAAAGGCAGTAATGTCGATAAAGTACAATACCACCATATTATCCTCTTCGTCTCCCGCATTTCCTGAGATTATTTTATAAGTTTTTTCTCCTACAGTTACCTGAAACGGCACTTCCTGCGGATCTCTTTTTATAAATTCTTCTACTTTTAATGCCGGGACCAAATTTTGAATATTTTTATAAATAAGTTCGTCTGTTTCAGGGAAGAATTCAGAGAACTTTCTGTTGTACCATTCAAAGTGACCTTTTCTGTCAACTATGCATATAGGCAGAGGATTTGTAACGATATTTTTCTTTACCGTAGCATCCATTTCAGAGGTAAGATTTTCTATATAATCAGAAAATGCTTTTTTCTTTTTTTGGTTAGCCCAGCCTTCATAAACTATAGCGCAGCCTAAAAGAAAGATGCCTATCCCCCCTAAAAGGATATTGTAATACATCAGACAAATTATCAATAATATAGCCACAAAGGATGTTGTCTGCACTCTGGGCTGAACAAATTTATCTATAAACCTTTCTTTCATACAATTACCCTCGTTTTGCTTTTATCCTCTTTCGCAGATCCATTGCCAGATCCACTAAACCTATAAAGAAAAGTATCAATATACCTATCATGCTGAGCATCAGCAGCAGCACGAATATAAAAATCAATATTCTTGGGATCCTCACCATGCTGCTTATAAATGACAGCACTGCCAATCCCTGGAGGCTGAACATAGCTGCAAGGACCATACAGATGTTTAAAAGCAGTACATCGGAATTTACAAGACCCACAGCACCAATAATATAGGATAGGATCAATATTATTATCCCGCCGAATATTATACTTTTCGAAAAAGAAAATTCTTTGAAAGGAAGAAATTTGTACATTTCTTCTCCTGTTTTTCTCATAATAGCACATCCTGCGAAATAAACAAAGACTGTTCCAAGCATAATTCCTGCCACTAAAAATGCCGGCACCATCTGAAGCATAACTTCGTAGGCCTCTTCCAGCGACTGAGCAGCCTGTGCAGTTAGTTCTCCCGACGAGATCCCGGTAGATATTATAGTATCCACTGCAGTCCTAAGCTGCGATAAAAGAGATACTTCTTCCGTGATTTTAAGAGCTGCCACAGAAGCCAGATTACATAAAGCTCCCGTCAATATGCCTTTAAGCACCACTTCACTTTGTTCCCTATTTAATTTCATCAGTTCTCCCATTACCAGAGCCGCCAGCCCCGGTGCAAGGATATCCGCTATTGCAGTGATAAAAGATGTCCCAAATGCAACAAAAACATATGCTGCGATCAAAAACGGTAAAGTAAATATGAATCCGTATCGTTTTGCGCATACAAAAAATAATACTGCTGCCAGATACACCAGCAATGTCGCTGCAGGTATAACGGGTCCCAATGTTCCTGTTATTGACATTACTGCCACTGCTATTATTCCAGATTTTACCGCTTTTCTGTGTTCCTGTATATCCATTTAGGCCCTTTCTTTATAAATACAGAAAGAAGCGATCGCTCGCTTCTTTTGTGATATTAGTCCTGTGTATATGGAAGCAATGCTACCATTCTTGCTCTCTTAATAGCTGTTGTCACTTCTCTCTGGTGAACAGCGCAAGTTCCGGTTATTCTCTTAGGTAAGATCTTACCTCTTTCAGTGACATATTTCTTTAATTTTTCAACATCTTTATAATCGATAGTTTCTGTTTTGTCCGCACAGAACTGACAAACCTTTTTTCTTCTGTTCATGCGTCTTTTATCCATCATCATGTCAGCTTATCCTCCTACTCTTATATTTTAAAACGGGATATTCTCATCATCGTCATCGTCGAATGCATGGAATCCGTCAGGTATTCCGGCGTTCATACCGGAATTGTCTTGGATATTATTTCTGCCTCTTCCTTCAAATGAAGAAGCCGCTCCTGAAGCTCTCTGGAGAAATTCTACTCTGTCTGCAACAACATCAGTTGTGTATCTTCTTTCTCCGGTCTTTGTTTCATATGAACCAGTCTGGATCCTTCCCTGAACTCCTACCAGACTTCCTTTTGCAAGGTATGTTCCGCAGTTTTCAGCAGGTCTTCCGTAAACGACTATTCTGATGAAATCTGCTTCTTCTGTTTTGGAAAAAGGTCTGTCAACAGCAAGTGTAAATGTAGCAACTGCTGTCTGTGTTCCGGCAGTATATCTTAATTCAGGATCTCTTGTCAATCTTCCAACTAATGCTACAGAATTCATAGTAACCTCCTATTAGTCTTCCTTACAGATAATGAGCTGTCTCATAACGCCATCTGTAATTCTGAGTTTTCTTTCTAACTCTTTTGGAAGTTCTGGGTTAGCGTTAAATTCGAGAACTACATAATATCCATCAAATTTCTTTTCAATAGGATAAGCGAGTTTTCTTACTCCCCAAACGTCTTCTTTTGTAACTTCACCATTTTCAGCGATAACAGCTTTCGCCATATCGATCAATGCAGCTTTCTGTTCGTCAGCTAAAGAAGAATCGAGAATGAACATAACTTCGTATTTTTTCATATTTTTCACCTCCCTGTGGACTTTTGTGGCCCCGGATCCCTTATCCGGAGCAGAGAGCATATTAAATGCATATGTATTATACCACACAATTTGTCAATTGCAAGGAAAATTAACAGCATTTATTATGTTTTTATTGCTCTTTTATTTACCTTTATTTAAGGCTTTTTATAAATTTTTCTATCCTCTTTAAACCTTTTTCAAGATTTTCATTACTTACTGCATAGGATATCCTTACATAATCATCCAGACCGAAAGCTATTCCCGGAACAGCCGCCACTTCTGCTTCCTCCAGCATTTTCTCACATAATGCTAAGGAGAATGAGCCTTCATGAGGGATCTTGTCTTTATATGCACCAAAATTCACCATCACATAAAAAGCTCCTTTTGGCTCAAGATAATCGATGTTTTCAAATCTTCTCAGGTTTTCCATCATCAATCCTCTTCTCTGTCTGAAAACATCCAGCTGAGCATTTATTTCATCCCTGCATTCTGTAAGCGCCGTGCTGGCTGCCCATTGAGAAATCGTAGAAGGATGGGATGTTAAATGTCCCTGCATCACAGAAATAGCCTTTGCCACTTCTTTAGAGCTTGCAGTATAACCTATCCTGAGTCCTGTCATAGCAGCCGATTTCGACAATCCGTTGACCAGGATCGTTATTTTTTTTATTTCATCACTTATGCTGGCTGTACTTATAAAATCTCCGTCAAAACAGAATCTTTCATAAATTTCATCGCTCATTATCCAGATTTTATTCTCCAGGCAAAATTCTGCGATCTCTTTTACTTCTTCCTTGGAATATACTATCCCTGCAGGGTTGGAAGGATTGTTGAAGAAAAGCATCTTTGTTTTATCTGTAACGACTTTTTTTATGTCTTCGATAGTGATCTTATACTCTTTTTTATTTTCAGGATATACGATCACCGGCACGCATCCGCACAGTTTTATTATCTCTGGATAACTGGTCCAGTACGGAACAGGAACTATGACTTCTTCTCCGGGATTTACCACAGCAGAAAGAGTATTCATTATTGCCTGCTTTGCTCCGTTGGTGACTACTATCTCTTCCAAAGAATAGTCAAGGCCGTTTTCTTCTTTTAATTTTTCAGCTATCGCCTTACGAAGATGAACCAGTCCCGGCACTTTATCATATTTAGTGTAGTTTTTGTCAAGCGCCGCTAAAATAGATTTTTTTGCCTTTTCCGGAATATTAAAATCCGGTTCCCCAACGCTGAGATTAACGATATCCCTTCCCATCTCATTCATTTCGTTGACCTTAGTACTGATACCGATGGTATAGGAAGCAGACACCATTTTTGTTTTTTCCGCTAACTTCATACTATCAACTCCTTACCTTACATAAAACCCAATTTGATACCACTCAAATTATAAATTTATAAAACCAATTTTTTCCCTTACTCTCTTCATTGTGTTTTCAGCGATAGCTCCTGCTTTTTCGCCGCCTTCTTTGAGGACTTTGATCAGTTCTTCAGACTCCCTGATCTCATAATATTTTTTCTGGATAGGATCGAGGTGTTCGTTTACGATCTCAACCAGATCTTTTTTAAACTGTCCGTAGCCGCTTCCTTCATACTGCTGCACTACTTCGTCTATCTTCTTTCCTGAGAATACGCTGTAGATAGTTAAAAGATTGCTTATTCCCGGCTTTTCGCTTACATCATATCTGATAATTCCTTCAGAATCTGTTGTGGATTTCATAATAGATTTCTTGACTTTTTCCGGTTTGTCAAGAAGTGAGATTCTGCTGTGGATATTTTCAGCGCTCTTGCTCATCTTCTTTGTAGGTTCGTCCAGAGCCATTATCCTTGCTCCAACTTCCATTCCTTTATAATCAGGAACTACAAAAGTATCGCCGAATTTATTGTTAAATCTTATAGCCAGATCTCTTGTCAGCTCGATATGCTGCTTCTGGTCATTTCCAACAGGAACGATATTTGCATCATAGAGAAGGATATCTGCTGCCATAAGGAGCGGATATGTGAAAAGACCTGTAGGCGCTGATTCGCTTCCCTTGCTCTTGTCTTTGAACTGAGTCATTCTGCTGAGTTCTCCTGTATATGAATTACATGTGAGGACCCATGAAAGTTCAGCATGCTGAGGAACTGTTGACTGTACAAAAATAGTTGCTTTCTTTGGATCAAGGCCGACTGCCATATAAAGAGCTGCAACATCCAGTGTAGTCTGTCTGAGCTGTTCCGGATCCTGAGGAAGTGTTATAGAATGCATATCCACTATGCAGTAAACACAGTCCATTGTGTCCTGAAGCTCAACAAACTGCCTTAACGCTCCTATATAATTGCCTAAATGTATATTTCCTGTTGGCTGAACGCCTGAAAAAACTTTTGGTTTCATAATATGTCTCCTATTTTATTTCAATGCTCATTTGTTTTTCTTCTTCTTCTTCTTCGTGTCTGACTACTTTTGCAATAGAAATGATGTTTGCATCATCATCAACTTTCATCAGTTTTACTCCCTGCGTAGCTCTGCCCAGTATAGAAACTTCCGAAACGCTCATTCTGATTATTATGCCGTCTGAATTGATGAGCATGATCTCATCATCTTCTTTAACAGATAACGCCCCTACAAGCTCTCCGGTCTTCTTTATCTTACCTTTGTCATAAGTGAGCATGCCTTTGCCGCCTCTGGCCTGAACTTTGTATTCCTTCATGCTGGTCCTCTTGCCAAAGCCGTACTGTGTTACTACGAGAAGCTCTTCTTCTTTATTCTTAAGCTCCATAGCCACAACTTCGTCATCACCTTCTAAAAGGATAGCTCTCACGCCGCCGGCAACTCTTCCCATAGATCTTACTTCTTCTTCATGGAAAGTGATAGACTTGCCTTTCTTGGTAACTATCACGATCTCACTGTCTCCGGTAGTTTTTGCTATACTGATAAGGCTGTCTCCATCCTTAAGGCTGATAGCGATTATTCCGGATTTTCTTGAAGTGTCAAACTGTGAAATTTCTGTCTTTTTGATTATGCCGTGTTTTGTAACGCATACCATATATTCGTTGTCGGAATATTCTTTTATAGGTATCATGGCCGTTACTTTTTCGCCGCCGGAAAGATTGAGGAAGTTAACGATAGGCGTTCCCTTTGATGTCCTCTGACCATCGGTTATTTCGTAAGCTTTTATTCTGAAGACTTTACCCATATTTGTGAAGAACATAATATAGTTATGAGTAGAAGTAATTATCATTTGCTTAACAAAGTCGTTTTCTCTGGTAGTAAGACCTGTTATGCCTTTACCGCCTCTCTTTTGACTCTTGTAAAGATCCGCAGAAACTCTCTTGATATATCCAAGATGTGTAAGAGTTATTGCAACTTCTTCCTCCTGAATAAGATCTTCTTCATCGATTTCTGTTTCGTCTGAAGTTATCTGAGTTCTTCTGTCATCTGAATACTTTCTCTTAATTTCGAGAAGTTCGTCTTTTATGATATTCATGAGGATCTCTTCGTCAGAAAGGATCTTTTTGTACCAGGCGATCTTTCTCATGATCTCGTCGTATTCCTGTTCGATCTTTTCTCTTTCAAGACCCTGCAGTCTCGCAAGTCTCATATCAAGGATAGACTGAGCCTGTATTTCCGTAAGACTGAATCTGTCTATGAGCTTCTGTTTCGCATCGTTATAACTGGAACGGATGATCTTGATTATCTCATCGATATTGTCGAGAGCTATTCTGAGACCTTCCAGTATATGAGCTCTGTCTTCTGCTTTCCTGAGGTCATATACAGTTCTTCTTGTTATTATATCTTTCTGATGATTCAGATAGTATGTCAATACTTCATGAAGATTCATCAGCTTTGGCTTGCCGTCAGCAATGGCAAGCATTATGATACTGAAAGTGCTCTGCATCTGAGTATGTTTGTAAAGTCTGTTGAGAACGATATGAGGATTTGCATCCTTCTTTATCTCGATCACTATACGCATACCCTTTCTGTCAGATTCATCTCTGAGGTCAGATATCATATCTATCTTCTTATCTTTTACAAGTTCAGCAATTTTTTCTATAAGAGCTGATTTGTTTACCTGATAAGGGATCTCTGTTACTATTATCTGCTGTCTGCCTCTGGCAGTTTCTTCTATTTCGACTTTGGATCTTACTACTACCTTGCCCTGTCCTGTTTTGTAAGCTTCTTTTATTCCACCTTTGCCCAGGATAATACCGCCGGTAGGAAAATCCGGTCCTTTTATTATCTTTATCAGATCTTCAACATCAGCATCTTTATCTTCGATCATTTTAACAACAGCATCTATGACCTCTGATAAATTATGAGGCGGGATGGATGTAGCCATACCTACAGCTATACCGTTGGATCCGTTTACCAAAAGATTAGGAAATTTTGAAGGGAGCACAACAGGCTCTTCTAAGGATTCATCAAAGTTCGGCATGAAATCCACAGTTTCCTTTTCTATATCCTTCAGCATTTCCATAGCAAACGGAGTCATCCTTGCTTCTGTATATCTCATTGCCGCTGCGCCGTCGCCGTCAACAGAACCAAAGTTTCCATGACCGTCCACCAGCATATATCTCATAGAGAAATCCTGTGCCATACGAACCATAGCATCATAAACAGAGGAATCTCCATGTGGATGATATTTACCGAGAACTTCCCCAACAAGTCTTGCTGACTTTCTGTGAGGTTTATCCGGATGCATGGAAAGCTCATCCATAGAATAAAGGATCCTTCTGTGTACAGGTTTTAATCCGTCTCTTACATCCGGCAAAGCTCGGCCTATGATTACGCTCATGGCATAATCTATATAGGCGCTTTCCATCTGATTATTAATATCTCTCTGGATGACTTTTGTATTATCTATTATATTTTCCATTTGTCACCCTCCTAAATATCAAGGTTTTTAACGTAATGAGCATTATCCTCAATGAATTTTCTTCTTGGAGGAACCTTGTCTCCCATAAGTACTGAGAATACTTCATCTGCTGCAGCTGCATCTTCGATAGTTACCTGGATCAAAGTTCTGTCGTTGTAATTCATTGTTGTATCCCAAAGCTGTTCTGCATTCATTTCTCCAAGACCCTTGTATCTTTGGATACTTATTCCCTGACGGCCTATTTCAGCAAGAAGGCTGTCAAGCTCTTTGTCGCTGTAAACATAGTGCTCTGCCTTGCCTTTTTTTACTTTATAAAGAGGCGGCATTGCAAGATAAACATGTCCTTCTTCTACAAGAGGTGTCATATATCTGAAGAAGAAAGTTAAAAGCAATGTACTGATATGAGCTCCGTCAACATCGGCATCGGTCATGATTATGATCTTATCATATCTGAGTTTTTCAAGATCAAAATCCTTTCCTACCCCGCATCCAAAAGCTGTTATCATAGCTTTTATTTCATCTGAATTAAGGATCTTATCAAGTCTTGCTTTTTCAACATTCATGATCTTTCCTCTAAGAGGAAGGATCGCCTGTCTGCTTCTGTCTCTTCCCTGCTTTGCACTTCCTCCGGCGGAGTCACCTTCGACCAGGAATATTTCGCAAAGCTTAGGATCTTTTTCTGAACAGTCTGCCAGTTTTCCCGGAAGTGTGAATGAATCCAAAGCACCTTTTCTTCTTGTAAGATCTCTCGCCTTTCTTGCAGCTTCTCTTGCTCTGGCTGCTCTTACGCATTTTTCAAGGATATCCTTGGCCTGCTGAGGATTCTGTTCAAGAAATGCAGTCAATCTGTCATTTGTAGATGTTTCAACAAAGCCTTTCATTTCACTGTTTCCAAGTTTTGTCTTTGTCTGTCCTTCAAACTGAGGATTTTCAAGCTTAACGGAAACTATTGCAGTAAGACCTTCTCTTACATCTTCGCCTAAAAGATTTTCATCTTTTTCCTTTAATATGCTGTTCTTTCTTGCATAGTCATTAAGTACTCTTGTTAATGCAGATTTAAATCCGCTAAGGTGAAAACCACCTTCTGTTGTATTTATATTATTAGCATAAGAGAAAATATTTTCATTGTATCTGTCTGTATATTGAAGGGCTACTTCCATTTCGCAGTTTTCTTTGACTACTTCAAAATAAACAACATCTTTATGAACAGATTCTTTTCCTCTGTTCTGATGTTTTACAAATTCTTTTATACCGCCTTCATAGCAGAATACTTCTTTTTTCTTTGACTCAGGTCTTTCATCAATAAGAGTAAGAGATATACCTTTATTAAGAAACGCCATTTCTCTGTGTCTGTGTTCTATTGTGGAATAATTATATTCCAGCTCATCAAAAATCTCAGGATCCGGTTTAAACCATGTTTTTGATCCTGTTTTCTTTGATGTTCCCACTATTTCAAGCTCAGAAGTAACTTTACCTCTGGCGTATGTCTGTCTGTATAAATTACCGTTTCTCTTTACTTCAACGTACATTTCTTCAGATAAAGCATTTACTACAGAAGCACCTACACCATGAAGTCCTCCGGATACTTTATATCCTCCACCGCCAAATTTTCCGCCGGCATGAAGAACAGTATGGATAACTTCAACAGCAGGTCTGTTCATCTTTGGATGCATATCTACAGGCATACCTCTGCCGTCATCTTCAACTTCTATAGAATTATCCGTTTTTATTTTTACTGTTATATTATTGCAATATCCTGCCAGAGCTTCATCTATACTGTTGTCTACTATTTCATAAACCAAATGATGAAGACCTCTCTGCCCTGTAGAGCCAATATACATCCCCGGTCTTTTTCTTACGGCCTCAAGACCTTCCAGGACTTGTATCTGCTCGGCTCCGTAATTTTGCGCCGCTTCTTTTGATGCCAAATCGATCACCTCATTCAAAATTCAAACACGTTTTTTTGAAAATTTTTCTCTTCTTTTTTAGAATTTTACTGCTCTTTTTAAGATACAAATTTACTTGTCCTTAAACTGATTAATTATATCATATTTTTGCCACAAATTCAATAAATCAGACCTTATTTATTACTTTTCCTTCTTTTATCTCAAAAATAATTTTTTCTTCAAATTTATCCGCTATTTCGTCGCTTATAGACGTAGAAGTAAGAAATACCTGTACCCCTTTTAAAGACTGTATAAGATAATTCTGTCTGGACATGTCAAGCTCCGATAAAACATCATCTAAAATAAGTACAGGATTTTCCCCTATTTCTTCTTCTATAAGTTTTATTTCTGCAAGTTTTAAAGAAAGTGCTGCAGTTCTCTGCTGACCCTGAGATCCATATTTTCTTACATCAACATCATTTATTGTTATTTTTATATCATCTCTATGAGGACCATGAGAAGTTATGCCTCTGGCCATATCTTTTGAAAAACTGAAATTAAGCTTTTTTTCAAACTCATTTATTATTTCATTTATATTTTCATTAAAACTTATATCTCCGTCATACTCTATTTTAAGTTCTTCTTTTCCCTCAGTTATTTCACTATGTATATTTGCACTTATAATGCTGAGTCTTTCTATAAATCTTTCTCTTAAAAATATTATTCTGGATCCATATTTAATAAGTTCATCATCCCAAACTTTAAGATGTATCCTGTTTACATTACCGGTTTTTATAAGAGTATTTCTCTGATTCAGTATCTTTGTATATCTGACAAGTGCTTCGTAATATGAAGGATAAAGCTGGGATATTTCTCTGTTTATATATCTTCTTCTTTTTTCAGGATCTTCTTTTACGATTTTTAAATCTTCCGGTGAAAAAACAACAATAAGTATATTATTAGAAAGATCTGATTTCTTTTTAGGGATACCATTGATCTTTATCCTTTTCTTTTCATTCTCATTTATAACTATCTCTGTTCTTATATTTCTTTCATTTTTATATACTACACTTCTGATAACAGCAGAAGTTTCACCAAACTTTATCATATCCTTGTCTTTTTGCGTACGAAAAGACCTACCGAGGCACATTATATAAAGTGCTTCCACCAGGCTTGTTTTCCCCTGCCCGTTTTCTCCAATAAAAATATTGATTTCTGGGCTGAAAAATTCCCTGCAGTATTCATAATTTCTAAAATTCTTTAATTCTATCTCTTTAAAATACATTGTTTTTCCTTTATAAAATACAAATACTGAATTTAAAAAAAACAGGTCAATAAATACATTATACTATTATTTATTGACCTTGAATATTAAACTTATATTATTAACTTCTAAGATGTTATCCTTACCGGAAGAATTAGAAATTCAAAAGATGATCCTTCTACAGGCTTAACAAGACATGGTGTTACATTAGTATTGAATTCAAGCACTACTTCATCTTCATCTATAACTTTCATGACATCAAGTATATATTTTGAATTAAAACCTATTTCGAGACCTTCTCCTTCCACATCAACAGAAATTTCTTCCTTTATTTTTCCTTCTTCTGATCTGGAAGATATAACTGCAGCATTTTCTTCTATTTTTATTTTTATAAGATTATTTTTTCCTTCTTTAACAATAAGAGAAGCTCTTTCAATAACATCAACAAGTTCTCTTCTGTCTGCTTTTACAATACACTTATGTACCTTTGGAATTATTTCATTATAATTGATAAAATTTCCTTCAAGCAGTCTTAATGTTATCTTTGTTGTACCTATTATAAATACAGCTTTCTTTTTGTCTATAATAAGAACAAAGTCTTCTTCCTGATCTTCATCAGAAAGAATTTTTGTTACTTCATTTAAAAGTCTTGCGGAAATAACTACTTTTATATCTTTATCAGAGATAGTTTCTTCTTTTACCATGGACATTCTGAATCCATCAAGTGCCACCATAGAAATTAAATTATCTTTTATTTCTATTAAAACACCTGTGAGTATTCCTCTTGATTCATCAGTGCTTGCTGCAAAAGCTGTTTTTCTTACCATTCTTTTAAAAGCTTCTTTATCAAGAACTATTTTTTCCAGTTCTTCTACTTCTGATATATTAGGAAATTCTTCTGCCTGAAGTGAAACTATATCCGAACTGTATGTTTTGCATTTTATATTTACGTTCCCATTCTGCTCTTCTATTATAACGTCACTGTTTGGAAGCTTTCTTATCATTTCTGTAAAAAGCTTTGAATATAAAACTATGCTGCCCGGCTCTTCAACTATACATTCGCATTCTTTTTCAATGCTTATTTCAGAATCTGTAGCTGTAAGCTTTATAGAATTGTTTGATGTAGTTTCTATAAGTATTCCTTTTAAAATAGGAATGGTTGTTCTGTTTGTTATTGCTTTATAAACCGTAGCAAGTGCTTTATTTAATACAGACTGTTGACAGATTATCTTCATAATTTCTCCTTATTATTAGTTTATTTAGTAATAATAGTATTAGAGGCTGTTGATTTGTTAATATTATAAAATATTATTCAAATTTTAACAATTACTTATGTGGATAAGCTTGTTGATAACTTGTTTTGTTTATTTACAGAATGTGGATAAATCAGGACTTAAGTTCCGATATTATTTTCTGTACGATTTCATTAAGATTTGAATTTACTTTTATTTCAGCTTCTATTTTAGAATGAGCATGGATAACTGTAGTATGATCTCTGTTTCCAAACTCTTCACCTATCTTAGGAAGAGATAATTTTGTAAGTTCTCTGCAAAGATACATAGCTATCTGTCTTGGATATGCCAGGTTTCTGGATCTTTTTGATGATTCTATTTCAGAAACTTTTATATTGAAATGTTTTGAAACAGCATCCTTTATTGCAGAAGGAGTTATAGCTCTGTCTTTATCTACATAAACGTCTTTAAGTATATTTTTTGCAAATTCTCTTGATATAGGAGTATTTTCAATTTTAGCTCTTGCAGAAACTCTTATAAGGGCGCCTTCAAGTTCTCTTACGTTAAACTGTATTTTTTCTGCTATGTACTCTATGGCTTCAAGAAGACCTGCTGATATTTCCATGTTTTCCTGTTCAGCTTTTTTTCTTAATATAGCGTTTCTGGTTTCTATATCAGGCGGATTTATGTCAGCAATAAGGCTCCATCCAAATCTGGATCTGAGACGTTCTTCCATATTCTGCATTTCCTTTGGAGGTTTATCGCTGGTTATTATTATCTGTTTGTGGTTGTTATATAATGTATTAAAAGTATGGAAGAATTCTTCCTGAGTACCTTCTTTCTTTTCAAGGAACTGGATGTCGTCAATTATAAGAACATCCACATTTCTGTATTTGTTTCTGAAATCATTGTTTGTTTTGTTCTTAATGGATTCTACCATTTCATTTACAAAGGTTTCTGAAGAAACGTAAAGAACATCCATTTCAGGTTTATTTACACATATATCGTTTGCTATAGCGCTTATAAGATGAGTTTTTCCAAGTCCCGCTCCACCGTATATAAATAAAGGATTGTATATTTCTGCAGGAGCTTTTGCTACAGCGCTGGCAGCAGCATGGGCAAAGTTATTTGCTTTTCCTATTACAAAATTTTCGAAGGTGTATTTTGGATTTATAAATTCATGCTGTTTTGAAGAAAGTATTTCTTTTTCTGCCTCTTTCTTTGGAACTATGAATTCTGTTTTGAGTTCGGATCCGCATACGTCTTTTAAAGACATTTCTATAAGATTTTTATATCTTTCTTCTATTCTTTCTTTAGTATATTCATTTTCTGTTTGAAGAACTAAGATTTCAGATGTATTGTCTATAGATATAGGCTTTATATTTTTAATGAATGAATTGTAGGTGGATTCGGCTACTTCTTCTTGTATAATTTCCAGAGTTTTTCCCCAGAGTTCATTTAAACTGTTCATTCCCTTCCTCCATTTCATTTAGTATATCAATTGCTGAAAATGTGTTGTAGAAATATAGTACCACACGAACTTATCCACAGGCAACACAAAAATATCCACAAGAAAAATCTCAGAAAACAGATATTTTTGTTTTTTTTCAACAAGTTGTGGATTAAAAAGATCAACATATCAACATAGTGTAAAAAGGCATAATTTTTTCAAAAAATATTTTTTTTTGAGGCCTTAAAAGACTGTTATATGTTGAAAAAAAGGGATTGACAGTGCATTTCTACAAATGTATAATCATAAGGCAGTGTTATTTTATTTTGATGTATACAAATGACATAGATACTAAGTAATAAGGAGGTGTATCGACGTTGAAGAGAACATATCAGCCAAAGAAAAGACAGAGAAAAGTTGAACATGGTTTCAGAAAAAGAATGAGCTCCAAGAACGGTAGAAATGTTTTAAAGAGAAGAAGACTCAGAGGAAGAAAAAAATTAACAGCATAAGACCGCGTAAGTGGTCTTTTTGTTTAATTCCCTGAGCTTTTTATTTTATTAAGAAAAAGCGAGTGATAAACAATGTTAAGACCTGAGGTCTTGAGAAACAAGAAGGATTTTTCCTCTATATATAATAAGGGAAAATCAACAGGAGACAAATACGTAGTGGTTTTTTTTAAAAAAAACCAATTGGATTACACCAGAACTGCTTTTCTTGCAAGCAAAAAAGTAGGCAAGAGTGTTCAAAGAAATAAAGCAAGAAGACTTATGAAAGAGTCTTACAGGGAAGTAAAGGATTCCGTTAAACCGGGCAATGATATAATTATAATCGCCAGAAATACGATAAACGGAGCCACCTATTTCCAAGTACAAAGATCGCTTAGAAATGCACTTTCAAGGGTAAAGCTTTTAAAGGAAGATGAATAGTGAAATATATTTTGATTTATTTAGTTAGAGGATATCAGTTGTTTATATCCCCTCTTTTACCTAAAACTTGCAGATTTTACCCCACTTGTTCAGAGTATTTTATACAGGCAGTAAGGAAGTACGGTGCTTTAAAAGGAACATGGTTAGGAATAAAAAGGATTCTGAAGTGTCATCCGTTTAACCCGGGTGGATATGATCCATTAAAATAGAAATACTGGAGGAACATAATGGACTTTATGATGTCAATTTTTTATGTCTTCGCAAAACCTATGTCAATGCTTTTGTTTTGGTTATACGGTTTAGTAGGAGATTATGGAATAGCGATTATAATCTTTACTTTATTAGTAAGATTAATATTATTCCCTCTTTATAATTCTCAGATGAAACAGTCTGCAAAAATGACTGAGTTTCAGCCTCAGCTTCAGAAGCTGCAGAAACAGTACGGACATGACAAAGAAAAATATAATCAAAAAGTAATGGAATTCTATCAGGAGTCAGGATATAACCCTGCAAAAGGATGTCTGCCTCTGCTTATTCAGATGCCTATCCTTTTCGGATTGTTTGCTGCTCTCAGAAGTCCGCTTGATTATTATGAAGCAAATACAGAAGCTATTTTAGCTATTCACCAGTCCTTCCTTTGGATACCTGACCTTAGTCAGCCGGACAAGTGGATACTGCCTATTTTAGCTGCAATAACAACATTTTTCTCATATAAGATCACAATGGGAGCAAATCCTCAGACAGCGGGATCAATGAAAGTTCTGCAGTATATCTTCCCGCTCATGATCCTTTGGTGGGGCAGAACATTCCCTGCAGGTCTTACACTTTACTGGTTCGTAGGTACATTATTTATGTGCATACAGCAGAAGATCGTGCTTGGCAAGCTTAAAAAAGACAGAGAGAAAAAGGCTGCTCAGGAACAGTATGAAAAAGAACATCCTGAATTATTCATAAAAGAAGAAGAACCTGAAGAAGAAATCGTTGAGAAACAGGAAGACGATCATGATGCTTATGATGAAGACGAGATCGAAAGCATAGATGATTACAGCGACTTCTATACAGAAGAAGAGCTGGCAAAAATGAAGAAAGAAAAGAAGAATAATCAGCCTAAGAAGAAAAAGAAATATTAAGAGGAGGTAGTAGAGGTGGAGTTTTCAGAAAAATACGGAAGAACTATTGAAGAAGCGGCACAGTTTGCGGCAGCAGATTTGAATCTTACTATAGATGAAGTAGAGATCGAAGTATTAGAAGAACCAACAAAAGGTTTCTTGGGTATCGGCGCTAAATCCGCTAAAGTAAGAGTTACTGCAAAGAAAACTTCAGAAAAAATAGCTCTGGAATTTGTTAAAGAAGTTACCGAAAAAATGGGCTTAAATTTAAATATAACATCCAGACAGAATGACAATATCATATTTATAGACATCGAAGGCAAAGATTCCGGCACAATCATCGGAAAAAGAGGACAGACTCTTGATTCAATGCAGTACCTTGTAAACCTCGTTGTTAACAAAAATACTGACAAATATATGAAGGTCGTAGTAAATGCAGAAAATTACAGAGAAAAGAGAGAAAGCACTCTCGAACAGCTTGCTATAAGACTTGCAGGCAAGGTTTATAAAACAAAGAGATCTGTAAGACTGGAACCTATGAACCCTTATGAAAGAAAAGTGATCCACACAACACTTCAGGATGACGTAAGAGTCAACACCAAGAGCGAAGGTGAAGAACCTTACAGAAGAGTTGTTATAGAAGCGAGAAGAGGACAGAATGTTTAAAGAAGATACTATTGCGGCGATCGCCACTGCTCCGGGAGAGGGCGGCATTGGAATAGTAAGGATAAGCGGAGAATCAGCAGAAGCTATTCTCCGTTCTCTTTTTATTCCTGCAAATAAATTAAACAAAGAAAAAGAATATTTAATAGAAAACAGAAAACTTACTTACGGCAGGATCGTTGACCCTAAAACAGGAGAAGCCGTAGATGAAGTACTGGCAGTTATGATGAAAGGTCCATACACATATACAACAGAAGATGTGGTGGAAATAAACTGTCACGGCAGTATGGTTTCTCTTAAAAAGACGCTGGAACTGGTACTAAGATCCGGAGCAAGACTTGCGGAACCGGGAGAGTTTACAAAAAGAGCTTTTTTAAATGGAAGGATAGATCTTTCACAGGCAGAGGCGGTCATAGATCTTATAAAATCTAAAACAGAAGCAAGTTATAAGGCAGCAATGGGTCAGCTTTCCGGACGTTTGTCAGAAGAAATAAACAATGTAAGACAAAAAATAGTAGATGTATTGGTAGACTTGGCTGTTAATATAGATTATCCGGATGAAGATATAGAAATAATGACCTATGAAAAAATAGAAGGTCAGCTTCAAGTAATTGAAAAAGATCTTAAAGAGCTGTCAGATACGGGATATACCGGAAGGATATTAAGAGAAGGCCTAAATACCGTCATTGTAGGAAAACCTAATGTAGGAAAATCCTCTCTTATGAATCGGCTTTTGAGAGAGACTCGTTCTATAGTTACTGAGATCCCCGGAACTACTCGCGATACCATAGAAGAACAGCTGAATATAGGCGGGATCCTTCTTAACATAACAGATACTGCAGGTATAAGAGAAACCGAAGACACTGTAGAGAAGATAGGCGTGGAAAAAAGTCTTAACAGTTTAAAACGGGCGGATCTGGTGCTGTTTATAATGGATCTTTCAAGAACTGTAGATGAAGAAGATATGGAGATAATAAAACAGCTGGAAGGCAAAGAAGAAGTTATCGTACTGCTTAACAAAGCAGATAAAGATAAAAAATTCGGTGTATCTGACCTTAAACCATATTTTGAAGAAGAAAAGATAATAATAACCTCCATGGAAAATGGAACCGGATTGAAAGAGCTGGAAGATCGAATTCAAAATATGGTATATGAAGGAAAAGTAAGGGCTTCTGAAAATGTTCTGATCACAAATGTAAGACATTTAAATTTGATAAACAAGGCTCTCAATTCTGTTCAGGAGGCTTTAATTTCTTCTGAGGACAAACAGCCTTTTGAGCTTATTGAAATCGACGTAAACGAAGCTTGGGCCTGCCTTGGAGAGATAACAGGCGAGGCGGTCAGAGAAGATATCATAGATGAAGTCTTTGCAAGATTCTGTTTAGGAAAATAAAATATAAAAAAACCCCCTACGGCAATTTTTAATTGATCAAGATTTCGTGCCGAAAGGGGTTTCTTTTTTGGTTTTAAAATTTAAAGGGTGAATTCCTGTCTGTCGTTTCCTATTATTCTTGAAAGGATCGTTGCCACTTCGCTTCTTTTGATGCTGCTGTCAGGATAAAAGTTTCTTGCATCGTCACTTCCTCCAAGAATACCGCTGCGATAGAAAGCATAGATCTCATTTGCGTAGTCATCTTCCATAGAAACATCAGGAATAGCTCCGTCAGAAACTTTATTTATAGCTTTTAATTCGGATCCGGGAATAGCTGAATAAAAGATATGCACGAAGTCTTCACGGGAGATACTTGCATTAAGATCTTTGAAATTGCAAGGGATACCGTTTGCTCTGGCATAGTTCAGATAGTCCTGATACCAAGGGATATAGCTGCTGTCAAAATAAAGATAAGGATCCTTACCTTTAAATAAAACATTTGTACGGGCAGCCAAAGTGATAGCTTCCGCATAAGTCATATTATCTTCAGGGTAAAAAAGCGTATGTGTTTTTCCCTCTATAAGATCGTTCTGCACTGCAAGCATAACATCATCATAGTACCATTTGTTTTCATCTACATCTGTAAATTCTTTACTTTCTGCAATGTTGTAATATTCGTCTAAAATGATCCTGGCAAAAGATTCATTCATCTTATTTGTATATTTGCATTTCATTCCGCCGGCATATGTTGTGATGGTCGCGGTAGAAAAAGAGCTGTAATCTGCGCTTTGAGCTGTAGGAACACCATCTATTCCGTTATGACAGATCATAGCTGTAAATTCCCCGTGCCCGTGAATAGCAACATTTGCTACAGCATATTCAGAAGTATCGCTCATTAAAGTAAGAGGAACTCTTGAATAAGGCTGTCCGTCTATTTCTACATAGACGTATGGCTTACAGTTAGGAATATAATTATTCAAATATGAAGGATCTTCCGGCATTGAAAAAGCCGCAACTAAATCATAAGAAGCATTTTCGGTTTCATATTCTGTTTTTGCTTTTTCTATAGCCTCATCCATACGATTCAGGTACATTTCATATTGTTCATTGTTCCATTCGCTTTGAGAAGTAACGCCCCAGTCTTTATTACATTGAGAAATCACTTCAGCACGAATAGCGCTGTAATCTATACCTTGTCCAGAGGTGCTTTTTTCACAGTACCAAGAAGCCACTCCCCAGCCGTTGTCTTGTGTATTACCTGCGAAAGATATAGTTGATGTCATAGAAAAAATCAGTGTTACTGTAAGGATACAGATAAGCAGCTTTTTTGAAATTTTCATTTATATATCCTCCTTTTTTATATTTAATAAGAAATAAATACTATTTTACAGGTTAATTTTATCATACATAAGAAATCTCTGCTATGGATTAAAGAAAAAGTAATAATTTTAAAACCAAATTGAAATTTTATTAAAAAAAATGAAACAAAATAAAACGATCTATACTCTATTATAGAGAGCATAGATCGCAAAGTTGTTCAATATTAAGCGGCAGAAGCTTCTCCTTCCACTGTTTCAGTGGTTTCTCCTTCCGGAACCGGTGTAACTCCGGTATATATCTCAGTAAGCATTTGCTGGATCTGAGCTTCGTCAGCAAACCAGAATGATAATCCGCCATCGCCGTTTCTCCCTTCGCCCGGAACGGTATAGGTTTTGATCTTGTCTGAAGAGAGATTTGTTGCTTTCTTTGCAACGGAAACAACCGTTTTTACATCCACATCGGATTCAACGTTATCAAGTACCGAACGTGCTACGCTGATGATATTGAGTCCGAGAGCCTGTTTAAATGCGGACTTCATAAACTCCTGCTGAGCCTTTATCCTGCCGATATCACCTTCTGGATAACCTTTTCTGTATCTGAGGAATTTAACGGCATTCTCTCCATCAAGGACTTGGTATCCTTCCGGAATATCGATATGAAGCGGAGGTTCATCATATGGATCGTCGTATTTCATATCAAACGGGATGTTCATAGGAACACCGCCCATAGAATCAACGATGTTTTCCACGCCGTCATAATCTATCTTCATATAGCAGTTGATAGGAATGCCTTCAAGAAGATCGCTGACAGCAACGGCAAGGCTTAAAGGTCCGTCAGTGCTGTATGAACTGTTGATCTTTTTCTGGCTTGGCGAGTTGTATCCCGGCCGCGGATAATACGTATCTCGCGGTATAGATATTATATAAATATCATCTGTATCCATATCATAGGATACCAGCATAATAGTGTCTGCTAAGTTGGTGTTTATTCCCATAAGAAGTACGTTCAGACGGTTTGATTCAGAAAAAGTCTCAAAGAAAGGACTGTTTTCGTCTATAAGAACAGGCATTTCTTCAGACAAATTTGCTTCTGAAGTAAATATAGTTACATCTTGAACTCCATCCCACCAGGCAAGAGCAGGCGTAAATATACAAGTGAAAAGTATCATAGTTATGATACAGGTTTTAAAAAATGACTTCATCTCTTTTTCCCTTTCATTACAGAATCTTATCCATAATCGATCCAAATATCCCTAATAAATTTAAATGTGCATTAAATTATACCATAATTATACATCAATTAAGTTTCAATCGTGTTACAAATCACTTGAATTCAACAGGTTTTTCTTTATCCTCTTCTTTTTCCCTTATATCTAAAGTGATAGTGCTTGCCGCAACATCATGAAGTGCTTTGTGGTATGGTCTGGCATATGCAAATATGATAGATACTATGTTGAATATCCCGCAGGAAGCTGCATTGCAAAAGCCTTTGATGAGCAGACTTCTGACGATCACGTCTTTTAAGCCGAGTCTTTCCCCATCCATTCGTACAACGCGCTGTTTATAGAAATATTTTGCAGGCGTGAAGCCGTTTGTTATAAACAGTATAGGCCAGGTAACAAAAATTGCAGCATTTGTGTAAACCGCAAAAAGATACCAGAAAATAAGAGTGCCTACTGAGAATACGGTGTTTGGTATCAATACAAAATATATAGCAGCAAAGATCGCATAGAATACAGCAGTATCTAAAAGATGGACTTTTAATCTTACCATGATATCTGTTTTAGGGTACAGTTCATACCAATCCTCTTCCTCGAACTCTGAGAACGGTTTTACATAGACCGGTTCTTCTGCAGGTGCTTCTGGAGAGGTCTCTTCAACGTATGTGCCGGCCTTTTTTCTAGCAAGGATATCTTCCGGCAGCTGACCGTCTTTTATAAACATGGACATAAATTCGCCTCCATATATGTAAGTGTTTTTGTTTGCATCAAGTAAAAAAAAGTATACCTCTATAAAAAAATTATGTCAAGTATGGCGGATTTTCAACAAAAAAACAGGCCTGTCGTTAAGACAAGCCTGTGTAAAACATCCACAATTTAATAAAGGTTTCTGTATCCAAGGTCTGATGCGCTGAAGTCGATATCACGCATTAAGCAGTATTCCTCCAGATAGAGCAGAGAAAGTCCTATTCCAACAGAAGCGATTCGTTTTACTGTTTCATTATCGGTGCTGACACTTGTAAAATGATTGGTTTTATCCGCAACAAAGGAACTCTTTGAAATAGTGCCTTCTATAGAATATGTATTGCCGCTGGCGCTGTGAAGTACAGAATAACAGTTGAAGTAAGCTTGAGGGGCTGTACATGGATATTCCTTGCTGTCCAGTACGAGGATATCCACCGTAGTCATTTTCTTTGCCGGATAATAGGTATCGGTTTGAATTTCTACTTTTCCTGCAGCTGGATAATAATATATGAACTGTGTAGTGTCCGCATCGTAATTGTACTGATAAACATATCTTAGAGCATTTCCTTCAAATTTGCCGTTATTTTTTATATAAGAAGTGAGTCCGTCCAACGCACAATTTGCATGGGTGGAATTGGTATAGGATGAAACGATAACGGTTTGAGTGTTCTGATCCCAGCTAACGCTCGCTCCAAAAGCCTCCAAAACGGCTCTTAAAGGCAGATATGTGCGGCTGTCTTTGATCACGGCTGCGGTATCATTTGTCTTTTTAACGCCGTTTACAAGGATATAGCTTTGTCCGATAGGAACTTTTACAACTGTACCGTCTTTTTCAACGATAGCTGTTCTTGTATCTCCATCCCAGTCAACGTTGCATCCGAAATCTTCCATGGTAACTCTCAGAGGTACTTGAGTCCTGTTGGCGGCATCTATAAACGGTACGCCAGAATATTCGGTATACAGTACGTCCATATCATTGATTTTAACATTTACACCAAAACAGGTAAATGTTGCTGATAAGACCATTACGACAATAAGTGTTAGTGAAATGATTTTTTTCATGTTGTGCTCCTGTTTATTATAAGTCGATTTTTATGATATGGGTTCCGCTTGATCCCGGTCCGATTTCGTAAATGTTAAAAATTATGTATAAATCGGAATCATAATAATATACAAAATCCTCTAAGTCGTAGCTGTTGATCGTTTCCACAGCATCTTCGAAGAAATAGTTCTGACTGTTATTAACGTATGATATGCATTCGTTTTTAATGATTTGTTCAGCTTTTGCTTCGTTGCCTCCAAAGAAATCAGAAATATTTGCATATTCGCCGGTATCAGTATTAAAGGTAAAGCCGTAGCAATTCGAATTTGATACGCCGCCGCAGTACCAATGCGTTAAAGTTTTAATACTTATGTATTCATCTGATGTGTATACTTTATCGACATCGCTTGTGCAGTAATAAGGGAAATAGCCGCGATCAGCATCAATATCCATTACACCATACTGATAAAAGCTGTCTCCTTCCGTCTCTAAGAATGATGTACATGTTTCGTCGAAAACTTGATTGATTTTAGCTAATGAAGCGTTCGGATTTGTAAAAACGACTTTTTCATAGTGGCAGTCCCCGATATCGATCCCTTTGTAGGAGTCTTTGCCTTCCACGGAAACTATTTTATATGGATATTCAGATCCTTCGTCAGAGCCGCTGTTTGAGTCTCTTTTTACAAGTACTGTCTCAGTTGTCTGGTCCCAGTCCACTTCTGCGCCAAAGGCTTCAAGGACTGCACGGATAGGCAAATAAGTACGGTCGTTTTTAATGACCGCTGCGGTGTCATTGTATTTTTTGTCTCCATTGATCAAAATATAATTTTGACCGATAGGTACCTGAACAACTCTGCCGTCCTTTTCAACGATAGCAGTTCTGGTATCTCCGTTCCAGTCGACGTTGCATCCATAGGCTTCCATAGTAACTCTCAGAGG
Organism: Bacillota bacterium; assembly: GCA_017397005.1. GTDB lineage: Bacteria > Bacillota > Clostridia > Peptostreptococcales > Anaerovoracaceae > RGIG1899. Next base: position 21,106 of record JAFQKJ010000006.1, on the reverse strand, counting down.
GACCTGAGTCCTGTTTGCAGAATCTATGAAAGGTTCTCCGGAGTCTTCTGTAAACTGTACGTATTCATCGTCGATTTTGATATTTACTCCAAAACAAGTAAATGTGGCAGATAAGATCAATGCTGCGATAAGTGTCAAAGAGATAATTTTTTTCATTTTGTCCTCCTGTAAGGGTCTGTATTTTATCAATAGATATATTATACTCTGCTGCATTATTTAAAACAATAAAAAAAGAAACAGTCAAAAGACTGTTTCTTTGGTACACCCTCGGGGGCTCGAACCCCGGACACCCTGATTAAGAGTCAGGTGCTCTACCAACTGAGCTAAGGATGCTCGTAATTTGATGACTTGATTATATTACCACTAATTAGCTGTACTTGTCAATATTTTTTTGAATGAAATGAAGTACATCTACACAAAATAATTGTGGTTAGGAGGGATTGAAATGAGAAATAATAATAACGAAAATAACACAAGAAACAATGCGAGAAACAACCAGGAGTTGAGAAATAACAACAGACAGGAATCAAGAAACAACAATCAGAATAACAGCCAGAACAATAACCAGAACAATAATCAGAACAGATCTCAGAACAGCCAGAGAAACAATCAGGAAAGATTCTAAGATCATTTATAATTTCAAAAACAAAAAGCTCAGGGACGGATAACCGTCCCTGAATAACTTTACTTAACTAAAAAGGATTTATTTCTGTGCAGCAGCTAAGAGTGCATCAGCGTTGTCCCATTCAGCGATGATCTGTGGGATAACCTTATAAAGGTCACCTACGATGCCGTAGTCAGCAACTTCGAAGATAGGAGCATCTGGATCTTTGTTGATTGCAACGATACAATCAGATGTCTGCATACCTGCTAAGTGCTGGATAGCGCCGGAGATACCGCATGCGAAGTAGATCTTAGGCTTAACTGTTGTTCCTGTCTGTCCAACCTGGTGTGAATGATCGATCCAACCAGCGTCTACAGCTGCTCTTGATGAACCTACTACGCCGCCAACTTTTTCAGCGAATTCTCTGATAAGGTTGAAGCCTTCTGGTCCGCCAAGTCCTCTTCCGCCTGAGCAGATGATTTCAGCGTCTGTTAATGAAACGAGTTCTTTTGCAGCTTTAACAACTTCAACAACCTGTGTTCTGATATCAGCTTCTGTGAGGTTAACTTTAACGTCGATAGCTGTACCTGTAAGAGATTCGTCTTTTTCTCTCTTCTTCATAACGCCAGGTCTTACTGTTGACATTGTAGGTCTTGTTCTTGGTGTGATGATTGTAGCCATGAGGTTACCACCGAATGCAGGACGAGTCTGCTTAAGAAGAGCTTTCTTAGGATCGTCTGGTGTGAGACCTTTTGTATTGCATGTTGTTTTAGCTTCTAAGAAGTTGATGTAGTTGTTCATATCGATGTCGAGTCTTGTGCAGTCAGCTGTTAAACCTGTGTTTAATCTAGCAGCTACTCTTGGAGCTAAGTCTCTTCCGATATGTGTAGCACCGAAGATAACGATTTCTGGTTTGATATCTTCGATAGCGTCGAATAATACTTTTGTATATCCGTCTGTTGTGTAGTTTTTAAGTAATGGGCTTGCAAGTGTATAAACTTCGTCAGCGCCATAAGCAAATAATTCTGCTTCTAATGGCTTAACGTCTTCTTCTGCACCGATGAGAACGCCGCAAACTTTTGTGCCTTCTGGCATTTCTCTGGATAATCTGTAACCTTCGCCGATGAGTTCGAGAGCTACGTTCATGAGTTTACCATGTCTCTGTTCAGCATAAACCCAAATGTTTTTAACATCATCAAAGTTAATTGCCATATCTGTTCCTTCCTCCTTATTAAATTATATTCTTTTCTTTCAAGCCTACGAGTAAGTTCACAGCTAATTCTTTATCTGTGTCGCCAGCAACTTTCTGTCCAGCTCCCTTTGGCTTTGGTGTGAATGACTTGAATACGTTTGTTGGGGAAGCTTTTAAGCCTACTGTTGTAAGGTCTACGCCGATGTCTGCAGCATTCCAAACTTTAATGTCATGCTTCATAGCTTTGTAGATGCCTTTGATGTACATGTATCTTGGTGTGTTGAGTTCTTTGATAGCTGTGAGTAAGCAAGGTGTCTGTAACTTGATTAATTCATAACCATCTTCGAGTGCTCTTTTAACTGTGATTTCATTTCCGTCGATAGCGAATTCTTTAACGTATGAAACCTGTGGGATTCCTAATTTTTCAGCGATCTGTGGACCAACCTGAGCTGTGTCACCGTCGATAGCCTGTCTGCCAGCGAAAATGATGTCATATTCGCCAACTTTAGCGATACCAGCTGAAATAGCGTTTGATGTAGCCCATGTATCTGAACCACCGAGAGCTCTATCTGATAAGAGGATAGCATCATCAGCGCCCATAGCGAGACATTCCTGTAACATTTCTGTTGCCTGTGGAGGTCCCATTGTGATTACTGTAATTGTTGTGCCAGGAAATGCATCCTTAATTTTTAAAGCTTCTTCTAAAGCGTTAGCGTCGTCGTTATTTAAGATACTTGGAACGCCGTCTCTGATAAGTGTTCCTGTTTCAGGATTTGTTTTGATTTCGTTTGTATCAGGAACCTGCTTTGCGCATACGATAATTTTATATGCCATGTCCTAGTCCTCCTTCTCTTATTTCTTTCCGAAGATTTTACCAGCGATAACGATTTTCTGAACTTCAGATGTACCTTCGTAGATTTCAGTAATCTTAGCGTCTCTCATCATTCTTTCAACTGGGTAATCCTTTGTATAACCATAACCACCGTGGAACTGTACGCACTTAGTTGTTACGTGCATAGCTGTTTCACCAGCGAATAATTTAGCCATTGCAGAAGCTTCTGAATATTCCTGATGGAGGTCTTTGAAGTTAGCAGCTCTGTAGATAAGAAGTCTAGCAGCGTCGATCTGTGTCTTCATTGCAGCCATTTCGAACTGGAGAGCCTGGAACTTGCTTAATGTTTTACCAAACTGTTTTCTTGATTTCATGTATTCAACTGTTACGTCGAAAGCACCCTGTGCGATACCGAGAGCCTGTGAAGCGATACCGATACGTCCGCCGTCGAGTGTTGACATAGCAACTTTGAAACCTTCGCCAACTTTACCAAGAACGTTTTCTTTAGGAACGATGCAGTCCTGCATGATAAGTTCTGTTGTTGATGATGCGCAGATACCTAATTTGTCTTCTGTTTTACCAATTGAGAAACCTTTGAAACCTTTTTCAACGATGAACGCTGTGATTCCGCCACGTGTTCCTTTTGATTTATCTGTCATAGCTAAGATAACGAATGTATCAGCATATCCACCGTTTGTGATGAATACTTTTGCGCCGTTAAGTACATAGTGGTCGCCCATGTCAACAGCAACTGTCTGCTGACCAGCAGCGTCTGTACCAGCACCTGGTTCTGTTAAACCGAAAGCACCGATTTTTCTACCTGAAGCTAAATCTGGAACGTACTTTTTCTTCTGTTCTTCATTACCCCAAGCAAAGATAGGCCATGTACAAAGTGAAGTATGAGCTGAGCAGATAACGCCTGTTGAACCGCAAACTCTTGATAATTCTTCTACTGCGATTGCGTATGATACGTGATCTCCGCCTGCACCTTCGTATTCTTCTGGATAAGGGATACCCATAATTCCGTATTTAGCCATTTTTTCTACTGTTTCAACTGGGAATCTATGTTCTCTGTCGCACTCAGCAGCAATAGGCTCAACTTCGTTAGCAGCAAACTTTCTTACCATTTTTCTAACTGCTTCTTGTTCTTTGGTAAGATTAAAATTCATTTGAAATCCTCCTTTTTTAGTCAAGTGATTTTTTTATCTGAAGAGAAGACCGCACCTAAAAAAGGGCATAGGAATCCTCTCAGAAATACCCTATCATCTATCATACAAAAATACCCGACAATGTCAAGAGCAGTTGTCCTCATCTTTACAAAAAAAATGAATTTTTTTGCAAAAAAATTTAGAATACTGGCAATTTAAGGGGTTATATCGAGTAAAATTAAAATATATTGATGATATGATAGTTTGATATTAATATATATAGTAGTCAGAATCAAGTAAAAAAAGTATTGAAATTTAAAAAATGTAAACGTTGCCAACAAGAAAATACAAATATTTACAAAAATCCAAATTTCTACGGTAAGAGGAGTGAAAAATCATGAATATCAGCCTGTATATACTGTCTTCCAAACCCGAAAAATTCTATGTTAAAGCAAGAAAAGAGTATGAAAAAAGACTGGGAAGATATTGCAAATTAACAGTAAAAGAATTTAAAAACAAAGAAAAAATGAGCAAGGCTTTTGCTCCTGATCAGACTGTTATTTTTGTTGATGAGACCGGCAGGCAAATGTCTTCCGAAAAGCTTGCAGAAGCGATTTCTGCAGCAGAAGTTGGAGGCATATCTAAGGTCACTGTAGTCGTGGGATATCCTTATGAAGAAAGGGTATTTGATAATGCAGAAAGACTGGCTGTGAGCAGGATGAGTTTGTCTGCGGATCTGCTCAGCACTGTGGTGCTGGAACAGATATACAGGGCATATAAGATCATAAATGGAGAAACTTACCATAAATAATAATGTAGAAAATTATTTTAATGACAAGCTGATCTGTTCCATAAGCATAATTCTCATTAGCTGATGAGGGAAAGTCATAGGGGAGAAAGACAATTTATAATCAGCGCGTTTCAAGACTTCGTTTGAGAGTCCGAGAGAACCGCCTATCACGAAGACTATGTCATCTTTTCCTTTAGTTCGGCAAGTTATGATTTTGTTTTTTAGGCCGTCAGTATTTAACTGATCACCGTCTATAGCTAATGCTATAACGTATTGTGAGGCGACGATCCTTTTCATAAGACCGGCGCCTTCTTTGTTTTTTATGGACTCCGTTACGGAAAATGAAGCATTGTCTTCATTTTTTTCGTCCGGTATTTCTATTATATCAAATTCGCAGTGTTTTGATATTGAAGCCGAAAGGAAAGCTGAGGCCTCCTTAAGGTAATCTTCTTTTAATTTTCCCACTGCTGCGATGGTGATCTTCATAGCAAATAAACTCCGCTCATTTCATCCCTGGCAAGCAGATCGATATTCAGCTTATCACAAGGGAAGATATCATAGGTTTCAAGAATGTTTAAGATGGTTTGATAGGCCATTTCAGGGAAATTATTTTCTTTGCTTAGATGGGCCAAAAGAAATCTTTTTTGTTTTGGGTCCTGTTTGAAAGTCTTTGCAATTATTTCGCCGGCGGCTTCATTTGAAAGGTGGCCGCAGTCGCTAAGGATCCTTTGCTTTAAGAACCAGGGATAACGGCCCATTTTCAGCATATCTTCATCGTGATTTGCTTCCAGAATGATAAGATCTGCTGAAGCGAGTTCGTTTATGATCTGGTCGGTAACGCAGCCGGTATCTGTAGCGGTGCAGATTTTCGAGCCTTGGCATGAAACAGAAAATCCCACGGTGTCTGCTGCATCGTGGTATACGGGGAATGCTTTTATTTCCAGATCCCCAATATAAAAAATTTCATTGTTTGAAAACAAATGAAACGTGGTCTGATCCCAATGTTTACAAAGATTTCTTAATTCCAAAAATGTTTTTTCGTTTGTAAAAACGGGGAGTCCGTATTTTTTGCTGAGGACATCTATCCCTTTTATATGATCTGAATGTTCATGAGTCAGAAGTATCCCTGAGAGATCTTCCGGAGTCAGATTCAAAAAAGAAAGACTGTCGGTGATTTTTTTTGCGGATATCCCTGCATCGATAAGTATGTATGTCGAATCAGAGCCCAACAGATAGCAGTTTCCGCTGCTTCCGCTGGACAAAGAACAAAATTTTAATGCCAATTCAAGCCTCCTGTTAATTATAAGCAGAAATATAAGTGATACTGTTGTCGGAAGCTGTTATCTTCCAGGTAGGAAATGCTGTGTCAGAGGTGATGTTTCCGTCATAAGGTGAATCTACCATATAGACTAAAGATACATCTGTTATCTCCTTAGCACTGTCAGGATCTGCACTCTTTAATTGATTCATATATTTAAGAAGTGCAGAGGCGGCAGGCATGATCTTCTGTTTACTGTTTCCGGAGATCTCTGCAACTGCATGATTTTTTAACATTTCCGTTACGCCTTCCGAAGAAACGTAACACAGTATGTAACTGTTTTCCAGTTTATAGTCTTCATAATAACTGCCGTAGGATACGACGTATCTGCCGGAATCATCCTCGGAAGGATAAACATTGACAGCTTCGAGGGTATTCTTTTCGGCTTCAGGCAGAGCCAAACCGGAAATAAAGCTCTCTGCCAGATCCAATGCAGTGTTTTCGGTGAGAGTTATACCTGCTTCTGAAGATGTATAGAAAAAGCTGCCGTTATCTGAATCATAGGTCAATGTAAGCACCGGCATTTCCGGATCTACGTCCGGGATTTTTGAAGAAACCGTTATATCGTTTTTAGATAAAACGACCAAAGCGTCTTCTACAGAAACAGAACTGTCTGTGTCGTTTTTTCCATGGTCTGAAAAAATCAGCAGGGAAACAAGAAGTATATCTGTCAGGATCAAAGCCACTATTAAAATATTTTTAATTTTTGACCATTCCATAATTACTGCTCCGTTTCTTTAAGATATCCGAGAAATTCTCCAGTATATAAATCGTAGAACACTTTAAAACCGGAAAAGTCTATTGTCCATGCAGGTACAAATCTGACTTGAGCCTCAAAGTATTGAGAATAGTATTCGGTACTGATAGAAGAAATATTGCTTACCACGAGGTCGAAAAGGTCCATATCCTGAGCTTCAGGAGTAATGATATCATGCTCCAGAAGTGTTTGCGCGATATACTGATGATCTCGTGCCAGAATATCTGTTATCAGCGCGTTTGATGTATTTTCGGGATAAATTTCTATAAAAGAACTATTATCAAAAGCAGGTATACAGCCTTTGTAATATGTTATCTGATCTCCGGTTATTTCTATGGCGATCTGAGAAGCGCTGTTTCCATATAGCGTACGGTTTTTGGATCCTGCACAGAAAACAAAATTATAGGTATCCACTTTAGGCACTGAAGTAGATGAAACGGATCTCAGCTGTGCAGAGATATTGTCTGTACCGAAAGAAGACCATCCGCCATGAGAAGAAATAAAGGAAACCGCAGTATCGAAGACACTGTTAAATCCTGCTGAATTCACGTCGGAAGAAGGGGTTTCTTTGTACTCAAAAATACCGTTTCTATATATGGTAAGCATTTTTTCGCCGTAACCGTACATATATGTTATCGTGTTGCTGTCATCAACGATCCTTCTTACAAAGTCCAGATTTTCGCCAAAAAATGTTTTTGCAAGATCTTTTTCAGAAGACAAGATGCTTTCGCTCGAAAGTTTGTTAACGGAAAGCTCAGGCAGAAGGATCCCGGTGCTGAAAGGCGCCATTTCGTAGTTATCTGTTCCGAGGAACAGATAGATAGGGTAATACTGATCGGAAACGGTACTGCTTATTTCCAAAACTTTTTCTTCTAACGGATAAAAATCGGAATCTGAGATTATACGATAGTATTTACCCAAAGTATCATCCCTGATAAAAAGACTTGTAGTGCTCGCTTCAGACAAAGCCATAGCTGATACATGGTTAAAATAGTCTGATTGACCGAAGTTTGATCCTCCAAGGCTTTCAAAAAATTCTACCGGCATGTCATATTCGAAAACAAACTGTATGGATTTCATGTCCATAGTTTCCAGCCACTGGGCTTCAGAAAGTTCTTCTATCATAAGATTTTCCATTTCGGTAAAGGCAATGTATGAATCAATAAAGTCTGACCATAGCTGAGGAGCAAGTTCCTGACAGCTGGTATAAATACCATTTCCAAAATTTACATCTACTTTTTGAGGCGTCACGAAGTATGCAGCATCAATATGATCTTCTCCTGTAAACAGGGTAGACGAGAAGTGTCCGTTGACGGACTCCTTGATTCCGGATATAGAAGAACCCTGCCAGTAAAAATACGAAAGTAGTACTGTCAGTAAAAACAGTACTACTATTAAAAATGTTTTAAATCTTTCTTTATAAACTGATCTGTTCACTTATTCCTCCGCTGTTGAGCCGAACAAGCTTTTGAATACACTTTGGAAGAAGAGTACCTTGTTTGAAGGCTGGGATTCATAAATGGTAGTGGTAGTCTTAGATGCATTCGGCTTTACTATAAAATATTTACTGTAAGTATCGGTAATATTTCCGTTTCCGTCTAAAGAATCTACCCTTAGAGCATAGAGTCCCGGCTCAATGTCATTTAATTGTCTTGTGTAAAAGCCGATCCTGTCTCTTTTTTCATAATTCTCAGAAATACCCACCGGCTCTTCCACTGTAAAGGAGATGGCAGGGACCATGGATAAAGAATCCGCCGAGGTATAGTTTGGATAAGACAATACCGTGAAACTCAAAGCAGTCCCGGCGTCAACTTTAACGGAAATAAGGAGATTATCGCCGTAGGCAACTCCTTCATCAGAGGTATAAGGACTGATAATGGAATAATCGTCAAGGCTGTTCTGGCCAAATACCATAACAGATGAGCTTATGCAAAGTATTAAAGCTATCAAGACGGAAATAAATTTTCGCATCAGGTCATTATCCTCCTATTTTTATAGTTACATTTCAGTATAAAATATAATTATTACAGACGCGTTACATGGGATTTAAAACGAATTTACATAATAATGGCAGGAAAAAGGGTAAAATCGTTGCAATAGGGGAAGAATTCTTGTACAATCTCTATAAAATTTATGCAGTCGAGGGGAAAATGAAGATATTAAAGTTATATACTGATGGAGCCTGCTCCGGAAATCAGAACAAAGAGAATATTGGTGGATGGGGAGCGGTACTGGAATACGGCGTGCATCAAAAGCAGATATATGGGGGGGAGTTTGATACCACCAATAACAGAATGGAAATGACCGCACTATTAAAGGCTTTCGAGGCAATAAAAAATGACGGCCAGATCATATGGGTATTTTCAGACAGCTCATATCTTATGAATTGCTTTAGAGATAAATGGTATGTGAAATGGGTGAAAAACGGCTGGAAAAACAGCGCAAAAAAAGATGTTGAAAACAGAGATATTTGGGAGAAACTGATCCCGTATTTAGACAGGCATACAATAAGTTTTTACAGAGTAAAAGGACATGTTAATTTTAAAAGCAAAAGTATAGATAAAGAAAAGCTTTTTGAAACATTTAAAGAATGGAACGGTCCGGAGTTTTCGATGGAAGATTTCGTACATGTTACAGAAATGAACAACCTTGCTGACGAGCTGGCAAACAAATGGATGGATGAAAACCGGAAGTAAAACATAAGGGCGTGTGGTCACGCCCGTTTTTTTATGAAAAAAGGATCATTTTATCGAGCTTTGACTGATTTCGCCTGCTCACAGGTATTATTTTATCTACTGAGATCAGCGCTATCCCGTCGGAGTGGACATAGCTGATCTCATAAAGATTTACTATATAACCTTGATGTACCCGCATGAACATGTTGGGATCAAGGATCTCTTCAAGCTTTTTCAAAGAAGAATAAAAGCTGAAAGATCCGTTGCGGGTGCACAGCTGCACCTTATGGCCTCTTTTTTCTATATAAATTATATTTTCCTGACGTATTTTTCTGATAACGCCGTTTTTTTCTTTGCAGTGAAATGAAATAAACGTATGATCTTCAAGAGAGCACTGTCCCGGAAGATTTTTTGTCAAAAAATAATGGTTTACCAGTTCTTTGATCTCGCTTTGCATTGCTGCATCCGGATGTTCGGTAGCGATTTTAAGCAGATAAATAATCATGACACACTACACACTCCTGTTGAGTTTTTCTTTGAGTAAAACAGGAAACGGGGATCTTTATTATAGATTAAAGCAAGGTTCAGAGGTTTTCAATAGCGGGTTTTACACGAAAAACCGCCGAAAATGAAAATCAGCCGGACAATTTTTGGAGAGCTGTCAGAGTTTTGTGAATATCTTCTTCCGTAGTAAAAATCCCGGGACTCATCCTTACAGCTCCGGTGCCGTAAGTTCCTATTGCTTTATGAGCTAAAGGAGCACAATGGTATCCGGCTCTTACAGCTATCCCAAAACGTTTATTTAATTCATAGGCAGCAGTTTCGCAGTCCATTCCTTTTATATTAAAAGCAATGATCGCAGTTTTCTTTGAAGGCTGATCAGGGCCGTAGATTTGTATATTTGGAAGATTTCCTATACCGTCTGTGAGCATTTCTATGATGTGCTGCTCCCACTGCTGAATCGTTTTCAATCCCAGCTCTTCAATAAATCTTATACCTTCCCTTAAACCTATTATCCCGGGACCGTTTAATGTGCCGGCTTCATATCCTTCAGGAAAATATCTTGGCTGATACAGATTTGCGGAATCTGTGCCGGTACCGCCTTCTTTAAGAGGGACAACATCGATGCCCGGACGCAGATACAGAAATCCGGTGCCCGGAGGTCCAAAAAGACTTTTATGCCCCGGACATGCCAGGATATCTATATTTTGAGCCTGTATATCGATAGGTATTGCTCCTGCGCTTTGAGAAGCATCTGCCATAAACAGAATTCTTTTTTTTCTGCATAGGCTGCCGATCTCCTTTATTGGGAGGATGCTTCCTGTTACATTTGAAGAATGAGTACATACGACAAGCTTTGTGGAAGGGGAGATCGCCAGTTCTATATCTCGAACAAAAACGCAGCCGTTTTTGTCCGCGGGCACCACTGTTACCCGGATGCCTTTCATTTCTTTTAAAGGTCTAAGAACAGAATTATGCTCCATTGCTGTAGTTACCACATGATCTCCCGGCTTCAGAAGACCTTTTATTGCAAGATTCAGGGATTCTGTAGCATTGGCGGTAAAAACTATCCTCAAAGGATCTGTCATATTGAAAAAATCAGCAATAGTTTCTCTGGTTTCATATATTCTTGAAGCCATTTTAGAGGCCATATCATGACCGGATCTTCCGGGATTTGCACAATAATGAGTTAAGCAATCGGTCATCTCTGCCACTACCTTTCTGGGTTTAGGAAAAGTGGTGGCGGCATTATCCAGATAAATCAAAAAATCACACTCCTTAGGCAATAATTACAGTTTATGTAACTTATACCTTAAAGTGTGATTATCTGTTTTTTTTATGTTTCACGTGAAACATTTTTACTTTGGGAACATTCTGTACAGGATCGTTTTTCTAAAAATTCTATAAACTTTTTTGTTATAGGGGAGGCTTCCTTTTTGTTTGTATATGCCAGTGCAAGAGTTCTATCGAATTTTTCCTTGAACTCATAGATATTCAGCAGTGATGTGAATTCTTCTGCTAAAGTAGAAGGCAGTATACCTATACCCGGGATGTTCTGGATCATTTTTATAAAAGCAAGAGTGTTTTTAGTTGTTATGCTTACCTTAAGTTTGCTGATCTCGGTTGAAAAAATCCTAGAGATCTCGTAGGCGTCGATGCCGTCTATAAGAATAATACTTTCTTTTAAAAGTTCATCTTTTGTAACTGCGTTTGGGTTTGCAAAATCAGGACGGTAGTTTTTTCCGCTTACTATAACAAAGCGGTCATGGACGACCGGCAGGGTAATCAATTCCTCTGCAGTTGGAAGCATTACAAAACCGCAGTCTACATCCTTATGCAGGAGCCAATATTCGTTATCTATGTATGAGCCGTTTTTTAAGTCAAATTCAACATTGGGGTAAAGCTTCTTGAATTCACCGAGGATCTCTGGAAGAAAAGCTGTGGATATAGTATCCATAGAGCCGATAAGAAGGCTGCCTTTTAAAAGTCCGGACATTTCACTTGCGGCTTGCAGAAGAGAGTTGTTTTCCGAAACCACATTTTTAATATAGGGAAGCAGCGCTTTGCCTGTCGGGGTGAGTTTAACACCGTTTTTTGTTCTGGAAATAAGTTTGAGTCCCAGTTCGTTTTCCAAACTATTTATCATATGAGAAGCGCCGGGCTGAGAATATCCCATTTTTTCTGCCGCCGCACTGATACTGCCGGTTTCTATAGAATTTAATAATATCTCGTATTTTAAGGTATCCATTATACACCTCCAATGGAATTAACGGGCAGGAATGTTTTTTAAATTGTAACATACCGAAAAACACCTTACAATATATTGATTAACTGACGTAATATTGATAATTCCTTTATTTGATGAAGGATTTATGCGTTTGAAGAAAGAATTGGAGCGTATTACTATGTTTATAACAAAATTTGCAAATTAATTCGTAAATGATCATTCAGGAATCTGATCTGAATTTCACTTGACGCCAGCATAAAAATGATCCGCAGAAAGATAAATTTCTGCGGATCGTTACTTTTTAGTGTTCAGCATGTTTCACGTGAAACATTTATTTTATTGAAAGGAGCAGTTCTATCAGTCTTTCCAGTTCATCGCGGGAATAGAAGGAAAGCTGTATAGTTCCTTTGTTATTCTTTTCTTTTATTTTTACCTTGGCACCGATGTTTTCCCTGATGTCGGCTTCTATGGTGTCAAAGTCGGAAGATCTGTCCTTGCGGTCTTTCTTTTTATTTTTATCTGAAGCAAGCTCTTTGACAAGTTCTTCTGTCTGTCTTACGCTGAGCTGATCCTCTACGGCTTTGTTGGCTATAATAAGCAGGCGGGCAGGATCTTCTACTGAAAGAAGGGCTCTTCCATGACCGGCACTGAGCTTGTTTTCCATAAGCATTTTCTTTACGGGATCCGGAAGTTTCTGTAATCTTACTGCATTTGCCACGTACGGTCTGCTTTTTCCTACATTTTTAGATACTTCTTCCTGTGTAAGGCCGAAATTTTCTATCATATAAAAATATGCAGAGGATTCGTCCATAGGATTAAGATCCTCTCTCTGAAGGTTTTCAATAAGAGCCACCAGCAGATTATCTTTATCGGAGAAGGATCTGATGATACAAGGCATTTCTTTAAGACCTGCCAGTCTTGAAGCTCTCCATCGTCTTTCTCCCGCAATGATCTCATAGCCGTTTTTCAGGCTTTTTACTATGATAGGCTGGATGACACCATGGATCTTAATAGATTCAGCAAGCTCTTCCAGACTTGAATCATCGAAGATCTTCCTTGGCTGCTTTCTGTTAGGGGTGATTTTGTTTATATCTATATATATTATACTGTTCTCGTTTGTCGTCTCGCTGCTGTTAAGGAGCTGATTCTCGATCATTTCTTGAGTTGAATCAGAGAACAATGCGCCCAGGCCCTTGCCTAATCCGCCTTTTTTTGGAGCTGCCATCAGTTATCACTCTCCGTTTCTAAAAATTCCTCCGCCAGTTCCATATAGGCTTCAGCGCCTTTTGAGCGGGGATCGTACAGCACTACCGGAAGACCGAAGCTGGGAGCTTCCGCAAGCCTAATGTTTCTCGGAATAATAGATGTGTAAACTTTGTCTTTGAAAAAACGTTTTACTTCTTCCACAACTTGTATGGAAAGATTTGTCCTGCCGTCATACATTGCCAAAACGATCCCCTGTATCTGCAGGGTTTTGTTCATGGAGCTTCTGACAAGATTGATGGTCCTTACCAGATCATTGACTCCTTCCAAAGCATAATATTCGCACTGGATCGGAATGAGCACGGAGTCTGAAGCCGCAAGGGCATTTAAGGATAAAAGACCCAATGTCGGAGGGCAGTCTATAAATATGTAATCATATGAACTTTTGTAGGGCTCCAGTGCTTTTTTTAGGAAAAACTCACGGTTTGCCATATTAACAAGTTCTACTTCCGCTCCTGCAAGGTCTGCATTTGAGGGAAGAACATCTAAAGTTTGAAGATCTGTATCATAAACCGTACCGGCAGGATCTTCAGAGCCGTTCATAAGTATCTCGTATAATGAAGTTTCAATGGCGGATCTATCAATGCCAAGACCGCTTGTGGCATTTCCCTGAGGATCCATATCCACAAGAAGTACACGTTTTTGCTTTACCGCAAGACAAGCTGCCAGATTAACTGCGGTAGTGGTTTTGCCGACGCCGCCTTTCTGGTTAAATACAGAAATGATCTTTCCCAAGCTGACGCCCCCTTTCATATAATTTTACTTTATTGTAATACATAAATGTTTCACGTGAAACATTTATCAGTCAAAAATATAACCCTTTTCGCTTAAAACTTTTTTGGCGGCGAAAAACTGTTCCTCTTTTACGAGGATGTAATCTGTATTGTATGTGGAGATCACAAATATACCTATGGAATTATCCGCTAAGATGCCTGAGAGCTTTGAGATTATTCCTATAAGGGAAAAATCCAGCATCCCTTCTATGCGCATACCTCTCCATCCTTTTTCACACATCAATGTATTGGAGGGGAGATCCTTTTCAGGGCATACAAGGGAAAGTTCCTGATCTGTTTTGCAGAAATACAGGAATTCTTTGCTCGTATCGAGCTGGGAAATATCCTTCAGCCTGCAAACGGCAAGCGGCTGTTCCAAAACATGAAGTTTGATCTGCATTTATTCTTCTTCCCAGCCTTTGCAAACGTCGATCCATTCGATATAGTCTGTATACTTTTCGATTTCAGGAATAGTCAGCTCTATAGCGCTGTTGCTGCTTCCGCAGGCAGGGAATATAGTTTCGAATCTTTTGATGGAAACGTCCAGATAGATCTTAACGCCTTCGTTTACAGCGAATGGACAAACGCCTCCCGGAGCATGTCCTGTGAGAGCTTCCGCTTCTTCATAAGGGATCATTTTAGCTTTCGTTCCGAAGAATTTTTTATACTTGCTGTTATCTATCTTTGCATCTCCTGCAGTAAGGATAACGATAACGTCTTCATGAGCTAGGAATGACATAGTTTTTCCGATCCTTTTACCTTCGCAGTTCAAAGCTACAGCTGCCAGATCGACTGTTGCGCTTGATACATCAAATTCAATTATTTTATCTTCCATACCAAACTGTTTGAAATATTCTCTTACTCTTGCTATTGACATGATATTCTCCTTTGCTTTGATCAATATGTTTCACGTGAAACATTATAATGGGTTTTTCGACGGCATACCCGCTTTTCTCGGGTACTGCTTCGGGGTGTTCTTTGTTTTTTTGATATATACCAGCTTGTGCTCCAAGTCGATAAAGTCCAGGATCCCTGTCAGTTTAGGGAAGGTTTCTGTTTTTACTATCTGCGCGCCCAACACCTTAACTGCGTTCTTTCCCGGAGCAAGGTCTTCGTTTTCCGTTTTATAAGCGATAAAGTATCCGCCGGGTTTTACAAACGGGATACAGTATTCGCTGAGGATCGAAAGCTGTGCTACTGCTCTTGATACACAAATATCAAAGTTTTCTCTGTATTTCTTGGAATTCCCCAGCTCTTCTGCTCTTGCGTGGATACATTCCACATTTGCAAGTCCCAGATTTTCTGCGGTTTCATTGAGAAAGCGGATACGCTTGTTCAGTGAATCCATCAGCACAAATTTTTTCTCAGGAAAGGCGATAGCCAGAGGCATCCCGGGAAAACCTGCACCTGTTCCTACATCTATTATAGTCTTTGCATTGATGAAGGCATCGCTTTTGCAGATGGAAAAGGAATCTATAAAATGCTTTACAACAAAATCCACAGGATCGCTTATCGCTGTAAGATTCATTACCTTGTTGGTTTCAAGGACCAGTTCCATATATGCCAGAAGCTTATCTATGATGACAGGGTCATCTTTACCGCAGGTCTGGAGCAGTCCTTCCGTTAAAAGCTGCTTATGATCATTCGTCTGCATTGCTTCTCTTTGTCCTTTCTAAATGAATGAGCAGGACATTGATGTCTGCCGGGGAAACACCGGATATTCTTGAAGCCTGTCCTACAGAGAGAGGCTTGATCTTGCTGAGTTTCTGTTTTGCTTCTATTCTCAGGCCGTCCAGGTTTTCGTAATCGATATCCGGACTGAGCTTGCGGTTTTCCAGTTTTTTGAAACGCTCTACCTGCTGAAGCTGTTTTTCGATATAACCGCTGTATTTGATCTGAACTTCCACCTGTTCCGCTATATGGCCGGAAACCAAAGGTTTTCCGGTGGACGGATCCAAAGGCCTGTCAGGGTCGATCTCAAGAAGGGCTTCATAGCTTATCTGAGGACGTTTCATAAGATCCATAAGACTGCTGCGCTGCTTAAGAGGAGTGCTTCCGTATTTTATAAGGAATTCATCTGCATCTTTCGGGCCAACAGTGGTGTTCGCCAGTCTTTCCAGTTCCTCTTCTACCATTTGTTTCTTTTCCAGGAATCTTGCATATCTTTCATCAGATACCAGACCAACTTCTCGGCCCTTTTCTGTAAGTCTGAGATCGGCATTGTCCTGTCTCAGAAGAAGACGGTATTCGGCTCTGGAAGTCATTATTCGGTAGGGCTCAGAAGTGCCTTTTGTCACCAGATCATCTATAAGTACACCGATATATGCTTCAGATCTATCCAGAATAAGAGGTTCTCTGTTTTGGAGCTTCAGTGCGGCGTTGATGCCGGCTATGAGACCCTGAGCAGCAGCTTCTTCGTAACCGGAACTGCCGTTAAACTGGCCAGCACAGAAAAGATTTTCTATTTGCCTGTGTTCTAGAGAAAGCTTGAGCGTTGTGGAATCGATACAGTCGTACTCGATAGCGTAAGCAGGACGAACGATCTTCACGTTTTCAAGTCCCGGGATAGTTCTGTAAAACTCTATCTGAACGTCTTCCGGAAGGCTTGTGGACATTCCCTGTACATACATTTCGTTAGTGTATAAGCCTTCGGGTTCGATAAATGTCTGATGTCTTTCTTTATCTGCAAATCTCACTACTTTGTCTTCGATAGAAGGGCAGTATCTTGGGCCTATGCCCACGATTTTTCCGCCGTATAAAGCGGAGCGGTGTATATTCGCTCTTATAACTTCGTGAGTTTTTTCATTTGTATATGTTAAGTAGCATTTGACCTGTTCTTTTTCAATAGGATCGTTCATGAAGGAGAATGGAACGTTCTTTTCATCTCCGTACTGCGGAGTGGTCTTTTCATAGTCTATAGTGCTTCCGTCAACTCTGGCAGGAGTACCGGTTTTGAATCTTCTGAGACCTATACCGTGTTTTTCAAGGGACTCTGAAAGACCGTTGGCAGCAGCCAGTCCGTTAGGGCCGCCGTCTGTTGCGCTTTCACCGATGAAGATCTTTCCTGCAAGATAAGTTCCTGTTGCCAGGATGACTGTTTTCCCTAGATATTTGGCGCCGGTTTTTACCACTACTCCGCAGGCTTTCCCGTCTTCTACTAAAAGTTCAACGACTTCAGCCTGTTTTATATCAAGGTTTTCCTGAGCTTCCATAGTTTTTTTCATATGGTAATGATACTGCTGCTTGTCCGCCTGCGCTCTTAAAGAATGCACTGCAGGACCTTTTGAAGTGTTGAGCATAGTGCACTGTATAAATGCTTTGTCTATATTCAGACCCATTTCTCCTCCAAGGGCATCGATCTCTCGTACAAGATGACCTTTGCCGGTCCCGCCTATGGAAGGATTGCAAGGCATCATAGCTATGGATTCGAGAGTCATAGACAGCATCAGGGTTTTAAAACCCATTCTGGCAGGAGCCAATGCTGCTTCACAGCCGGCATGTCCTGCGCCGACCACTATCACGTCATATTCTCCCATTAAAAAAGTGTTCATCTGATCACTGCTCCGTTCTGTTTTTATCGTAAATTTAATTATATTAAAAATCTATATACCAGTCAAGAAATAGTGGGGCACACAGAATGTGCCCCGAGAGGATTTTAGCAACGGCATACGTTGCAAGTATTTGCTGTTAATGCGCCGCAGCTGCAGTTTCCGTTGTTAAAGAATAATAACCAAAGAAGGATAATTACCCATATGATGCTTACGCCGCCGTTAGAGCCGCAACCTAAATTACATGACATACGATCACCTGCTTTTCTAAATATTTTTGAGAGGGATTTACGGCCGTGAGAGAAACTGTGCTCCTCCCTCAGCCCTATATATAAATATGAAAAAACAGTAAAAGTGTTACAGCGAAATAAACAGAACAGTTTACTTATCTCATAGAATTTGTTAGAATAGGAACAATTAACGAAAAAACAAGATGAAATATCGAATTAATATAATAATAAAGGAAAGGTAAAGAGAGAAATGCTGACTTATTCAAGTACAAGAGGCGGCGGCGATAAAATAAACGCTGCAAAAGCCATTATTAAAGGTATAGCCGATGATAAAGGTTTGTTTGTTCCTTCTGAGATCCCGGCACTGCCTGTATCAATAGAAGAACTGGCAGGAAAAACTTATCAGGAGATAGCAGAGATCGTTATTGGCGCTTTCTTTGATGATTTTACAGAAGAAGAAATAAAGCATTGTGTTTACAGCGCTTACGATTCTAAATTTGCTGCTGAAGAGATCGCACCTATAGCAAAGGTGGGTTCTGAAGATCCTGCATATATCCTTGAACTCTATCACGGAAAAACCTCCGCGTTCAAAGATATGGCTCTTTCTATACTTCCGTACCTTCTGACTACCTCTATGAAGAAGGAAAATGAAACCGCCCAGATCGCTATTTTGACAGCAACTTCAGGGGATACGGGAAAAGCGGCACTGGAAGGATTTGCGGATGTGCCTAACACTCAGATAATAGTATTCTTTCCGGAAGAGGGCGTAAGCGAAGTTCAGAGAAGACAGATGATAACTCAGGAAGGAGCAAACACTCACGTATTTGCTATCAAAGGAAACTTTGACGATGCCCAGACCGGGGTCAAGAACATTTTCGCTGATAACGAATTTGCTCAGGATCTGCAGGAAAAAGGATATAAACTTTCTTCTGCAAACTCTATTAATATAGGAAGACTTGTTCCGCAGGTGGCATATTACGTATATTCATATGCAAAACTGGTGGAAGTAGGAGAAATAAAAGCAGGAGAAAAAGTGAATATAACCGTTCCTACAGGAAACTTCGGAAATATCCTTGCAGCATATTATGCAAGTCAAATGGGAATTCCTGTTAACAAGTTTATCTGTGCATCAAACAAGAATAAAGTACTGACAGATTTCATAAATACAGGGAAATATAATTCTGAAAGAGAATTTCATATAACAAATTCACCGTCTATGGATATCTTGATCTCAAGCAATCTCGAACGTCTGCTTTACCACTTTGCAGAAAGCAAAGGAGATGAAGTAAAAGCATATATGAAGAGCCTAGACAGGGAAAAGAATTATGAGGTTTCTGATGCGATAAAAGCTAAGATGGAATGCTTCTACGGAGGCTATGCAGACGAGAACAAGACGCTGCTGGCTATCGGAGACGTATATGACAACAACGGATATCTCATGGACACACATACAGCGGTGGCTTACAGTGTGTACAGGGATTATGTACAGGAAACAGGAGATAAAACCAAGACTATAATCGCATCCACTGCAAGCCCATACAAGTTTGCTGCTGCAGTATCTCACGGCATCGGCCTAGACATCGAGATAACAGATTTCCACTATATCGAAAGTCTGTATGATGAGACCGGAATGACCATCCCTGAAGGGTTGAAAGATCTTGATAAAAAGAAGGTCCTTCATGAAGATGTTATCGAAGTCGGCCGCATGAAAGACTACGTATGGAACAGCTTAAAATAAAAAATTAATTTCTTTACAACAGTTTAGAGCAATGCTATAATTGAGTGGCGATTGAAGTCAATGTATGGAGAGTTGACCGAGTGGCTAAGGAGCTCGCCTGGAAAGCGAGTAAGGTGTAACAGCCCCGTGGGTTCGAGTCCCATGCTCTCCGCCACGCAATTAAGCGAACTGTTAAAAGACAGTTCGCTTTTTTTATAGCTTGGAAAATAAAAAAATGAAATAGTTTGATCAGCAAGAGGAGGTTATTATGAGCAGACTGGATTTCAAAACACGGGATCGAGCAGAAAGGACAGTAGAAAGCCTTTACAAAGATCTTGAAAGAAGAATAATAGCAAGCCCTCCGGGTTTATGCCCTGTGGACATGGCAGCCGCGTTTTTAAAACTATGCCATGCTCAAACCTGCGGAAAATGTGTGCCTTGCAGAGTTGGTTTAGGGCAGCTTGAAAATCTGCTGCAGGATGTGCTGGATACCAACAGAGGGGGAAAAGAAGTCACACTTGATATAATCCCTCTTATCGAAAAGACAGCACAAGCGATCTACGATTCAGCAGACTGCGCTATAGGCTATGAAGCTGCAAATATGGTGCTTAAAGGGATCAGAGGATTCAGAGAAGATTATGAATCCCATATCCTTCATCAGAGATGCAGTGCCAGCATCCAGAAACAGAGACAGTCTATCGCCTGCGTTGAACTTTGTCCTGCAGGAGTTGACGTTCCGGGTTATGCGGCGCTGGTCAGAGAAGGCAGATGCGAAGATGCTGTTAAACTGATAAGAAAAGATAATCCGTTCCCTACAGTATGCGCATTGATCTGCGAACATCCTTGCGAAGCAAGATGCAGAAGAAATATGATAGACAGCCCTGTAAATATCAGAGGTCTTAAGAGATTTGCTGTGGATAACGCTAAGACCGTTCCTGTTCCTGACAGAATGCCTGAAACAGGTAAGAAAGTCGCTGTTATAGGCGGCGGTCCAACAGGTCTTACAGCTGCGTACTTCCTCTCTCTTATGGGACATAAAGTTAAAGTATTCGAAAAGAGGGAACAGCTTGGCGGTATGCTCAGATACGGTATCCCAAGCTACAGACTTCCTAGAGAAAGACTTCAGGAAGATATCGATGCCATCCTTTCAGTAGGCGTAGAAGTCGAAACAAACTATGACATGGCAAATGAAGAAGCAACAGAAGCTATCAGAAAAGAGTATGATGCAATGTACATCGGTATCGGAGCTCATATACATAAACAGATCGGTATCCCGGGAGAATATTCCAGAGGCGTTATCTCTGCTGTAGAAATGCTCAGAGGCATCGGTGACGGAAGTATGCCTGATTTCGCAGGCAAAGAAGTTGTAGTTATCGGCGGCGGAAACGTTGCTATGGACGTTGCAAGAACAGCAAAACGTTTAGGTGCAAGCAATGTAAGCATAGTTTACAGAAGAAGAAGAGACGATATGACAGCTCTTCCTGAAGAGATAGACGGAGCTGTAGTCGAAGGCTGCGATCTTTTAGCTCTT
>JAFQKJ010000058.1 GCA_017397005.1 Bacillota bacterium | reverse complement strand
TGAACAAGATCATCTCAGCAAACCTTCCTCTTGAAAGATTCGAACTTCCAAGAGAAGAAGCTATAAAAAATTTCGAAGAACTCGGCCAGAACTACAAGGTTGAACTGGTTCAGGATCTTCCTGATGATGCGGTGATCTCTTTCTACAAGCAGGGAGATTTCACAGACCTTTGTGCAGGCCCTCACGTTGCATCAACAGGTGCTGTTAAAGCTGTTAAACTTATGAGCGTTGCTGGTGCTTACTGGAGAGGAAGCGAAAAGAACCCAATGCTCCAGAGAATTTACGGAACATGCTTCCCTAAACAGGCTATGCTGGACGAATATATCGAAAGATTGGAAGAAGCTAAGAAAAGAGACCACAGAAAGATCGGTAAAGAAATGGATCTCTTTGCGATCCTGGAAGAAGGCCCTGGATTCCCATTCTTCATGCCTAAGGGAATGGTCATCAGAAACACTCTCGAAAGCTTCTGGAGAGAGGAACACGCTAAGAGAGGCTACATGGAGATCAAGACTCCTCTTATCTTAAATGAACAGCTTTGGAGAACTTCAGGCCACTGGGATCACTATAAAGACAATATGTACTTCACAAAGATAGATGAAGAAGATTATGCTATCAAGCCAATGAACTGCCCTGGTTCAATGCTGGCATACAAGAGAAAGATGCATTCATACAGAGATCTTCCTGTTAGAATGGGTGAACTTGGTCAGGTGCACAGACACGAACTTTCCGGCGCTCTTCACGGTCTTATGAGAGTAAGAACATTCACACAGGATGATGCTCATATCTTCATGCTTCCTGAACAGATCAAGGAAGAAGTTATCGGAGTAGTAAAATTCATCGATGACATTTACACAATGTTTGGATTCAAATATCATATAGAACTTTCAACAAGACCTGAAGATTCAATGGGTACTGACGAAGAATGGGAAGCTGCTGAATCAGGTCTCAGAGAAGCTATGGAAACAGTAGGAGTTCCTTTCATCATCAACGAAGGTGACGGAGCGTTCTATGGCCCTAAACTTGACTTCCACCTTGAAGACTGCATCGGAAGAACGTGGCAGTGCGGTACTATCCAGCTGGATATGCAGATGCCTCAGAGATTCGACCTGACATACATTGGAAGCGACGGAGAAAAACACAGACCTGTAATGATCCACAGAGTAATCTTTGGAAGTATCGAAAGATTTATCGGTATCCTTACAGAACACTTTGCAGGAAGATTCCCGCTTTGGCTGTCTCCTGTACAGGTGAAGGTAATGCCTATCGCTGAAAAATTCCATCCTTATGCAGAAAACATCGTTAAAAAATTCCAGGATGCAGGATTAAGAGTTGAGTATGATGACAGAAACGAAAAGATCGGCTACAAGATCAGACAGGCTCAGCTTGAAAAGACACCTTACATGCTGGTAATTGGTGAAAAAGAAGCTACAGAAGGAAACATCTCAGTTCGTTCCGGTAAAGAAGGAGAACTTGGCGTATTTGATGTAGATGATTTCATTGCAAAACTTCGCGAAGAGATCGACACAAAAGCTATCTAGTATTAAAGATAACAGACCGGTCCGGAGAATATCCCGGCCGGTTTTGTATAAATTTTAAAAGGATAAAGGGAAGACGTTTAAGAATGGCAAATACGGAAAGGGGATTAATATGAACAAAAAAAGAATTTCATTGGTAATGATATTGGCTTTAGCAATGACTACCCTGTTTTCAGGGTTTACGTCGGCTGATGGGTTTGGAGAGATCCATTATGAGTCTGAACAGAATATAGGACCGGGTACTTCATATACCTCGCTTATAGGTAAAAACTTCAGCAGCGGAGGCATAGTCAGTGCGCATGTTATAGATGCTGACGTGGCATCCGGCAAGGTAAGACCTTATGTGTACAATGGTCTTGTTACTAAAAAATACACAGTAAGCAGTATGTCCAATATTATCACAAACGAAGGATATAAGGTCGTGGCAGGGATCAATGGAGACCTGTATGATACTTCATCAGGCACTCCTAAAGGAGCAGTTATACATGACGGTATACTGTATACCGGAGGTTATCAGTCCCAGTATCTTATTTCCTTTGATAAAAACGGCAAGGCTGCAGTGTCGGATCAGGACATAACATATACTTTGGATTTTGAGAAATATGTGTACACAGAAGTTGAAGTTCCTGTCGAAGAAGATGAAGGATATGATGAAATAACTGAAGGAACAGAGGATGGCTTAGAAGCAGAAGAAGGAAATGAAGGGCCGAAAACAGAAATCATAGTCGAAACTTCTATTGAAGAAGCATCTGCCAATATAGGTTTTTTCAATGTTCCTCATGGAGGAGCAAATGCTCTTCATGTTTTCAACAGCAGATATGCAGATAATACTAAGACAAGCGGGACCTGTGTGGAAGTTGTGCTGACCGTAAAAGATGGGTCAAGAGCAGATCTTAAAATTGGATCGACTGTTAAAGCGGTGGTAACATCCGTAAATCCTTCGACAAAAGCAACTAAGATAGCAGATGATCAGCTGGTGCTTTCTGCCAACAGCGCTTCTGCATTATACAGTGATATGTGCAACATAGTTCCGGGAACGGAAGTAACTCTTAAGGTATCAACAGATGCTTCTTCTCCAATAAACTATGCAAAGGAAGCTATGGGAGTATACAATGTTCTGGCGTACGAAGGACAGCTTTGGACAACTGATACGACACTGAATCCCAGGACCTGCGTCGGTATAAAGTCAGACGGCGGATTGGTGCTTTATGCAGTGGACGGAAGACAGAGCAGTGTATCTAAAGGAATGAATGCGGTGGATGCAGCTAAATATCTTATGAGCCTTGGCTGCGTTACTGTTGTAAATATGGACGGAGGCGGTTCCACCACTATGGTGGCAAGGGAAGAACCGGGTATAAGCAACTCTGCATCCTTGGTAAACAGTCCTTCAGAAGGTTCCACAAGAAGCGTTACAAATGGTATTTTCCTGGTATACACAACTGTAGGAAGTGAAACTGCTTCAGGCATAGCGGTTTATCCGGATACAACTCTTTTGATCCCGGGAATGAGCGTTCAGCTTAGTTCATATGGCGTTAATTCTTTGTATGAAAAAGCAGAACTTCCGGGAAGCGTTTCATACAGTGTTTCTTCTTCATACGGAAGTGTAAGTGATACGGGTCTCTTTACAGCTTCTAAGAGCGCTTCAGGTGAAGCGGTGGTAACTGCGAAGAGCGGAAATCTTTCGGGAAAAGCAAATATAAATATAGTTGATGACGTAACTGTAAGCGTGAATAAAAGCTCGGGGACTTTTGCTCCGGGAGAAAGTTATGATTTTAACGTTACCGGTGTAAAATACGGAAATGCGCCGGTATTGTATAAAGATGATTTGTTCAGCTGGAGCTGTTCACCGGAAATAGGAACTATAGATCAGAAGGGTGTATTTAAAGCGACAGAAAAGGCGGGAGAATTCTCGGGAAATATCACTGTGTCTTTAAGAGATAAATCTGTGACTATACCGGTCACTGTGAAATACACTGGGAACTTTATTGACGTTGAAGGACACTGGGCTAAAGATTACATACTGGATCTTACTCAGAACGGCATACTCAACGGAATGACAGCAACGACCTTTGAACCTGATTCGGGGCTTACCAGAGCTCAGTTTTTAAATATGCTGGCAAAAATAGACGGTCAAAGCATCAGCGGCAGAGACGGAGGTTTTACAGACGTGACTTCTGATGCGTGGTACTATAACTGCGTGAACTGGGGAGTAACAAATGGCATAGTAAAAGGCATGGGAGACGGAACTTTCGCTCCTGATGCAAAGGTAAGCCGGGAACAGATGTGTGTTATGCTGTGCAACTACTATAATCATAAAGGTCTTGTGTGGGAAGAAGGGGAAAAGGCTTTAAGCTTCCCGGACAACTCAAAAATGAGTGACTGGGCTGTGCCTTCAATTAAAAAGGTGGTAAGCGAAGGCATAATGTCCGGAAGGACCGACGGCACTTTTGATCCTCTCGGCAATGCTACAAGAGGAGAAGCAGCTAAAATAATCTATCTGGTAAAAGAGATATATTATTATAATAATGCAAATTAATAAGAGCTGATGATAGGATCAGCTGTAAAAGCCAAGCTGAAAAGGCAGCTTGGCTTTTGATGTTTTTGTATATGGTCAGAGAACTCTATGCGAAGTTTGGCGGGGAAACTTCTCTTCTCTGAATGATCTCATCCAGTTCTTCTTCAAGAAGTGTTTCTTTTTCCATAAGGGCTGAGGCTATGTCTGACAGAGCTTCAGAATTGCTCTTTAGGATCTGAAGAGAGCTTTCGTAGCACGAATCTATTATCTGTCTGATCTCAGAATTTATCTTATCAGCGTTTTCTTTAAAGGTAAGCTGATCGTAAACGATGTTTCCTAAAGAACTCATGCCAAGCTCGCAAACCATTTGCCTTGCCAGATCATTGGCTTTCTTAAGGTCATCCTTGGCTCCGCTGGAAAGTTCGTTCCACATAAGCTGCTCTGCGGCTCTGCCGCCGAAAAGCACTTTTATTTTATCCTGCATTTCCTGAGCTGTGATAAGATATCGGTCTTCGCAGGGGACCTGCATGGTGTATCCAAGAGCTTTACCTCTCGGGATTATAGACACCTTAGGAACGCTTTCGTGCCCGAAGTATTTTGATACCAAGGCATGGCCTGCTTCGTGAAAGGCTATCTTTTTCTTTTCCTGTTCTGTGATTATGCAGCCCTTTCGTTCAGGCCCGGCAAGGACTTTTTCAATAGCCATATCTATTTCTTTTTCTCCTATCAAAGCCTTGTTGAACCGGACAGCAAGGATCGCCGCCTCATTTGCGATATTCGCAAGATGAGCGCCGGACATACCCGGCGTCCGCTTGGCGATGCTGTTCATATTGATCTCTGTGTCCATAGGCTTGTTTTTGAAATGAACAGACAGGATCTCTTCGCGGACTTTTAAATCCGGGTTGCCGATGTATATCTGGCGGTCGAACCGCCCCGGTCTTATAAGTGCCTCGTCAAGAAGATCCGAACGGTTCGTCGCGGCGATGACGATGACCGACTCGTGAGTGTTGAATCCGTCCATTTCCACCAGCAGCTGGTTAAGAGTCTGATCCTTTTCGTTATTACTGTCTACAGTCCTTTTAGCGCCTATAGCATCTATTTCATCTATAAATACTATGGAAGGAGCCTCTCTTTTAGCTTTTTCAAACAATATCCTTACTCTTTTTGCTCCGACTCCTACATATTTTTCAACAAATTCGGATCCGCTGGCAAAGTGGAATGAAGCATTTCCTTCCTTTGCCATAGCTTTAGCCAGCATAGTCTTCCCGGTCCCTGGAGGACCGTAAAACAATACGCCTCTTGGGAGCTTTGCTCCCATTTTTTCATATTTATAAGGTTCTTTAAGGAAATCTATTACTTCCCATAGTTCTTCTTTCACTTCTTCGAGACCCGCAATATCTTTAAAAGAGATGTTGGGCGGTACTGAACGTACTAAAAAATCGCTGTCCAATGATACATCCTCCTTTTCTGTTTTGGCTTTCATTTTTGAACGGCTCTTTCGCTTCCCTGCAAATAATAACAGGACTATAAAAGCTGCCGGTATGACTGCCGTTGCCAGCAGAATGAAAACATTTATGGGCGCAAAAGCAGTGGAGGAATAGGAGTACTCTTTAAATGAAAAATACAGCCATGCAGACAGAAATGCAGTTATAAATAAAAACTTGGTAAAAGCTTTCAATTTTGACCTCCGCTCTATAAATTTTGTATGTAGAATATATTGCCCAATAAGGAATATTCGATACTTGTATACAAGTTTTTTTATTTGTGCTAAAATTCCAAATAGAATATGAGTTGTTTTGAGGTGAAATAATGAGCAGATCAGATGAAAAATACGAAGAGTTTCTTGTAAACGTAAAAGATATAAACGAAGCAGAGATAATAATGGGACTGTTGAAAAGTGAAGGTATCCCGGCTGTCAGAAAGCATATTTTTACAGGGGATTACCTTGAGGTGCTTGGCAATTCAACGCCTTTTGGCGTAAATATTTTTGTCCCGCCATCTGAAGTGATGAAAGCCAAAGAAATCCTGGATGCAAAAGCAGAGATAATCGGCGATGAGTTTTATTCCGAAATGGATTTTACTCAGGACGAAGACGATGACATTGATGTTTATTCAGAAAACAAAGGCTTCAAAATGTTTATAAAAATATTTATGGCGGCAGCTGCTGTGTTCGTTATAGGTGCACTGTTGTTTTTATAAAACCCGTATGCAAAACTAAAACCCGAAGAGGGAGAGTATCCCTTTTCGGGTCTGTTTTTTTGATGAAATATGAGATAAAAAGATTTAGCCTTCAATAAACTCTATAGTGCATTCATCTGCATTTATCTTTGTTATGGCTCCCATAGGGAAGGTTATCTGAGGATATGTATGACCGCACCTGAAATTAGTGATAGTAGGTTTATTATAAGGAGCAATAACTTCTTCGAAAACCTGCTGTATAGTAAGAGCAGAAGTATCTTCTGTTTCTTCGCAGTCAATGAAAGGCCCAAGTATTATACCTGCTGCATCTTCAAATTTTCCGCTCAAAGACAGGGCAGTGAGCATACGGTCTATTGCATAAGGCTTTTCTTCAATATCTTCAAGATAAAGGATCTTGCCTTTGGTGTCTATTTCGTATGGAGAACCTAAAGTTGAAACTACCAGTGAAAGATTTCCTCCTATGATCCTTCCTTCCGCTTGGCCCGGGACCAGAGAACCTAATTCTTCTTCCGGAGGATTGAATACCTGTCCTTCAGGAAAGCCGAACAGGCACCTTTTGAGTGCATCTATAGTTGCATCATCTCTTCTTTCCCAGTTTACGGAAGGCATAGTGCCGTGAAGAGTCATCATGCCGCAGATCTGATTGATGGCAATATGGATAACTGATATATCACTGTATCCAAGAAACAGCTTTGGGTTCTCTGCTATCAGATCAAAATCTATGCTTTTAAGAAGTCTGCCGCAGCCGTAGCCTCCTCTGAGACAAAAGACTGCTTTTATGGATTTGTCAGCGAAAGCATCGTGAATATCTTTAAGACGCTGCTCATCACTGCCTGCAAGGTAGCCGTGCTGTGCTGTGCAGCTTGGGTAAAATACTGGTTCAAGCCCTATGAAGGCCAGAGATTTTTCTGCGTTTCTGAGCTCTTTTTCTTTTGCGCAGGATGCAGGGGCTATTATTGCCACCTTATCTCCTTTTTCGAGCGGTCGTGGTCTAAACATTTTATAAGCCTTTCAGTAAATGATTTTTTATACAATATATGCAGTGATTTCTGATGTCAGCCGTTGCTAAATGTGCTGAGTTTCGTTGAAAATCACACATTACGAGGCATATATCAATATTTTACTATGGTTAATGTTATTTGTACAGATAAATAAAAATACAATATATTGGGCTGTAATATAAATGAAATACTATGTAAAGTAGTTGTCCCTTGACATCGTGAAATAGGGCATATATATTTATCATATAAATATATATGATTTTTATAATGCAATAATTATATGCTTGCTAAGTTAAAAGAAATATTGGTTGAAGGGAAAACATAAGAATGATAACAAGTATTATTAAAAGGGATGGAAGGGAAGTACCTTTCGAATTAGAGAAGATCACGGAAGCTATATTCCTGGCAGCTCAGGCTACAGGAGGAAGAGACAGAGCAACAGCTGAAAAACTGGCAAAGCAGGTAGTGGAATACATCGAAAACGAACTCCACGAATCAAAGCCGTCTGTTGAATTTATCCAGGATGCTGTTGAAAAGATCCTCATCGAGACAGGCCATGCCAGAACAGCAAAGGAGTTCATCCTTTACAGATCAACAAGATCCAAGGTTCGTGAAATGAATTCATCACTCATGAAAACTTTGGAAAATCTTACATTTAAAGATGCGAAGGACAGCGATGTCAAAAGGGAGAATGCGAATATTGACGGGGATACAGCAATGGGCACTATGCTCAAGTACGGTTCTGAGAGTGCTAAACAGTTCTATGAAATGTTTATCATAGATCCTAAAGTGTCAGAAGCTCACAGAAACGGAGATATCCATATCCACGATATGGACTTCTATACATTGACAACAACATGCTGTCAGATAGATCTTGAAAAATTATTTGACAATGGTTTTTCAACAGGACACGGATTCCTCAGAGAACCTAATTCTATTCAGAGCTACGCGGCGCTTGCCTGCATAGCTATCCAGTCAAACCAGAATGATCAGCACGGCGGTCAGAGTGTTCCTAACTTTGATTATGCTATGGCTAAGGGCGTTAAGAAGAGCTACAAAAAACTCTTCAAATCAAATCTGGCAAAATGTTTTGATATCCTTTACGATATGCCTGAAGCTAAGATCAAGGCAGAAGAGATAATGGATATCTTTGAGAAAGAGTATAATTATATTCCGGCTCTTTCCGACAGAGCAGAAGAAGAAAAGATCCAGAAAGAAGTTATTTCAAAATATGTGGATGACGAAGCTTTAGTGGATAAGATCGTAGGCTTTGTAGGAAGAACTGCTGCGAAAGAAGTTGACAGGGAAACCTATCAGGCAATGGAAGCATTCATTCATAATCTCAATACAATGCATTCAAGAGCCGGAGCTCAGATCCCGTTCAGTTCAGTGAACTACGGTATGGACACCTCTCATGAAGGCAGGATGGTCATGAAAAATCTGCTTCTTGCAACAGAAAGCGGTCTGGGGAACGGCGAAACACCTATATTCCCTATTCAGATATTCAAGGTAAAAGAAGGCATCAACTACAATGAAGGAGACCCTAACTACGATCTGTTCAAACTCTCCCTCAGAGTTTCAGCGGAAAGACTTTTCCCTAACTATTCATTCATAGATGCACCATACAACCTTAGATACTATAAAGAAGGCCGTCCGGAAACAGAAGTTGCTTACATGGGCTGCAGAACAAGAGTAATAGGCAACGTGCATGATCCTTCAAGAGAGATCGTAACAGGAAGAGGAAATCTGAGTTTCACATCTATCAACCTTCCAAGGATAGCAATAAATGCTCATAAGAATCTGGAACTCTTCTTTGATGATCTTGACAGAAAAATAGATCTTGCTATCAAACAGCTCAATGAAAGAATGACTATACAGTGCGGAAAGAGAGTCAAAAACTTCCCGTTCCTCATGGGGCAGGGTATATGGATCGATTCAGATAAACTTTCTTATGACGACACTATTGAAGAGATCCTTAAACACGGCACATTATCCGTAGGATTCATAGGTCTTGCAGAATGTCTTACTGCTCTTATAGGCGCTCACCATGGACAGACTGAAGAAGCGCAGAATCTCGGTCTTGAGATCATTGGATATATGAGAAAACGTCTTGATGAAGAAAGCCAGAAAACAGGACTCAACTATACACTTCTTGCAACTCCTGCAGAAGGTCTCTCTGGAAGATTTGTAAGGATAGATAAGAAAAAGTACGGTGAAATACCGGGAGTAACGGATAAGGATTACTATACAAACTCCTTCCATATCCCAGTAAAATACCCGATTTCAGCATTTGATAAGATAAAACTGGAAGCTCCTTACCATGCTCTTACCAACGCAGGTCACATCACATATGTTGAACTTGACGGAAATCCTGTAAACAACCTTGATGCATTTGAACAGGTAGTAAGATGTATGAAGGAAGCCGGCATAGGATACGGCTCTATCAATCATCCGGTAGACAGAGACCCTGTTTGCGGATATAATGGAATAATAGATGATGTTTGTCCGGGATGCGGAAGAAAAGAGATCGAAGAAGAAAAATTCGAAAGGATCAGAAGGATAACAGGATATCTTGTAGGAGATATGACAAGATGGAATGATGCCAAAACCGCAGAGGAAAAAGACAGGACAAAACACGCTATGCCGGAAAAAACAGAGTAATACAGCAATGTTTTAAACGTCAGTTAAGCAACAGACCCGGGTCAATTGTATATAATAATATGATTGACCTGGATTTTATTCTTAAAGGAGAGGTGTTTTATGGAAAAACTTAAAGTGGCCGTTATTTTCGGAGGATACTCAAGTGAATATCTTGTTTCTCTCAAATCAGCACACAATGTTATAACACATTTAGATAAAGAAAAATATGATATCATCCCTATCGGTATCACAAAAGACGGAGACTGGTACAGATACTATGGAGATATCGACAAAGTAATAAGCAATGAATGGCTGTCTGAAGAAGAATGCAGCAAAGTTATACTTATTCCTGACAGAAGTGCAAAAGGTGTACTTGAAATCAAAGACGGAGAACATAAATTTACCAATATCGACGTACTTTTTCCTGTTATTCATGGAAGAACAGGCGAAGACGGATGTCTTCAGGGACTTTTTGAACTGACTGGCCTTCCTTATGTAGGCTGCGGAGTTATAGCTTCTGCGATAGGTATGGATAAGGATATCGCTCACAGAACAGTGTCCACTATTGGAGTGAAAACAACAAAATACGTCGTGGCTGATGGAAAAGAAAAGGTGGAAGATATTATGAAGAGAGCTGAAGATCTTACATATCCTCTCTTTATCAAACCTGCCTGTGCAGGATCTTCTATTGGCGTTTCCGAAGTTGTGAACAAAGAAGAATTTGAAGCTGCAGTTGTGGAAGCGGCAAAATACGGCAGCAAGATCAAGATAGAAGAAAAAGTAGTAGGAAGTGAAGTGGGCTGTTCCATTATGGGTACCGGAGATAATCTTGTCATTGGAGAAGTTGATGAGATAGTTCTGGAATACGGATTCCTCAATACCCATCTTCAGGCAAATCCGGAAAAGGGCTCTGTAAATTCAAGCATCAGGATGCCTGCGGCTTATCCTGAAGAATTCAGAGAAAAGATCAAGGAAACAGCTGTTGCTATTTATAAGGTAATGGAATGTAAAGGCCTTGCAAGAGTGGATATGTTCGTTACAAAGGACAATGAAATTTATCTCAACGAAGTAAACACTATGCCTGGATTTACAACATACAGCAGATTCCCTCTCATGATGGAAGGAAAAGGGATCCAGATAGAAGAAGTATTAGACTTCATGATAAACGACGCTGTAACAAGATAAGACATATAAAGAAACAGAAGGTGAAAAAATGGGAGCTGAACTGAGAATATCGGGGATAATAAGAGAATCTATAGTAGATGGACCGGGAATGAGGTTCGTTGTATTCTGCCAAGGCTGTCCTCATAGATGTGAAGGCTGCCATAATCCTCAGACTCATGACTTTAACGGCGGAAATATGTGCTCCACAGATAAACTTATCGAAGAGATAAAAAAAGATCCTTTGCTTAAGGGTGTTACTTTCACCGGTGGAGAACCTTTCTGTCAGCCTGAAGAACTGTGCGTTCTTGCTGATGATATCCTTGCTATGGGACTGGACATCATTTCCTACAGCGGATATACTTTTGAAGAACTGCTTGAGATGGGCACGAAAGATCCTAAAGTCATAGAGCTTTTGAACAAATGCGATATTCTTATAGACGGTAAATTTGAGCTTGAAAAGCGAAGTCTGGCTCTTCCTTTTAGAGGAAGTCCAAATCAACGCATAATAGATGTAAAAGAATCTATGAAGCAGGGCAAGGCTGTTGAAAAAGAATTGAAGTAAATGTATCCGGCGGGTTTAACTCGCCGTTTTTTTTTGATATAATATTATGAATATGAATTTACACAAAAGAGAGGCTTTGGAAGATGAATGGAAAAACATTTATCAAGGGTGCGGCTATACTCGGTATAGCAGGTCTTCTTGTTCAGATATTAGGGGCTGTATTCAGGATACCTCTTGCAAATATAATCGGCGAAGAGGGGATGGGATATTTTCAGACAGCCTACCCGATATATATTTTCCTGCTGGTGTTTTCCACCAATGGCGCACCTGCAGCAATATCAAAGATGACATCTGAAAGGATAGCGCAGGGGAACTATTCTGAGGCTCATCGCATATTTAAAATATCGTTTATTTTAATGATAATAATAGGCATAGTAACTTCTATGGCTGTATTTTTGGGAGCGGAAGCAATAGTAAATTACTTTGGTGATCCGGGAGCATATTATGCAATGATAGCTATAGCTCCGGCGCTCCTCTTCGTTCCGATAATGGCTGTGTTCAGAGGATATTTTCAGGGCTATCAGGTAATGGGGCCAACAGCAGGATCTCAGCTTACAGAACAGCTGGTAAGAGTGGCTGTGGGGCTGACTTTAGCAGTAGTGCTGGTGCCTTCCGGCATAGAATATGCTGCAGCGGGTGCTTCCGGAGCAGGAAGTATAGGCCCTGTTTTCGGAACTCTATTCATCCTCTTTGTATTTATGATAGCAAAGAAGGACAAGAGCCTGCCTTTCGACGACGGGAACACCGAAGGATTCCTGCCGGAAACAAAGGGTACTATCCTGAAAAAACTTGCAGGAATAGCTGTACCTATAACGATAGGAGTGTCGATATTCCCTATAATGAACCTTATGGATCTTCTGGTGGTAATGAGAAGACTTCAGGATGTGGGCTTTACTTCCGCAGAAGCAAATGCTCTTTACGGTCAGCTGTCAGGATATGCAGGTCCGATAATAAATATTCCACAGGCTTTAGCTCTGGCGGTTTCTCTCAGTCTGGTGCCGGCAATTGCCGCAGCAAAAAGCGTAGGAGACAAACCGTTTATGGACCAGAATATAAGGCTTGGATTAAGAACCGCATTTATAATCGGTGTGCCTTGTTCTTTAGGACTGATGCTTATGGCGGGACCTATAATAGATCTTATATATCCTATGCAGGCTGAAGGAGCAGATGCGGCAGTATCCTGTCTGTTCTGGCTGGGAGCAGGAGTGGTGTTTATCTGCGTGGCACAGGCTATGGCAGGGATCCTTCAGGGACTTGGAAGACCTATGCTGTCGGTAGTGGGGATAGCTGCCGGCGCTGCAGTGAAATACATTGTTTCCTACCTGCTTATAGGTGTGGATATACTCAATGTTTCCGGAGCTGCGATAGGAACATCCGCAGGGCTTCTTACAGTAGCTCTTGTAAATATGTACTTTGTGAAGAAAACCGAAGAAACGACTCACGATATAAAACTGGCGGTCGTAAGACCTCTCATATGCGGCGGTCTTATGGCGGCAGCCGTCGTGATCATAAATTACGGAATAGGAGCATTTACAGACAGCAGGATAATAACCATTCTCGCTATAGCGGCAGCAGCTGCTGTTTACGGAGTGGCTTTAATAAAAACAAAGACTATACTTCCGGAGGAGATCAAAACTCTTCCAAAGGGAGAAAAATTATACGGGCTTTTGGTCAAGCTTAGAATGGTAAACTGATGAAGGAGGACAGCAAAGTGTCAAAAGAAATAAAGAATATCACAATTTTTGGACCGGGAATGATGGGAAGCGGTATTGGAATACAGTTTGCGCAGAAAGGATGCAATGTTATCCTCAGAGCCAGAGCGCAGTTTGAAGAAGATTATGCGGTTGAAAATATAGACAGAAATATCAAAGACATGATCGAAAATGACTGCATGACTGTTGAAGAGGGCGAGACTATAAAGAAAAACATAAAGATCATTTACGACATTAACGAAGCAGTTAAAGATGCAGATCTTATTTTCGAATGTGTTATCGAAGATATGCAGATCAAGCAGGATCTTTTCAAAGAACTGGATGAGATCTGCCCTGAAAATGTTATACTTGCCACAAACACATCGGTAATGAGCATTACAGAGATCGCATCAAAATCAGTTCATAGGCACAGGATAGTTGGAACACACTTCTGGAATCCTGCATTCCTTATCCCGCTGGTTGAGATCATCAGAACAGAAGACACATCAGACGAAGTAGTGGATGCAGTATATGATTTCCTTAAAGATGCCGGAAAGAGACCTGTAAAGGTAAACAAGGATGTTCCGGGATTTATAGGAAACAGACTCCAGCATGCTCTTCTCAGAGAAGCGTTATACATTGTTGAAAACGGCATTGCAGATGCAGCTACAGTTGACGAAGCAGTAAAATATGGATTCGGTATGAGAACACCGGTGCTTGGACCTATGGAACATGCCGACATGGTAGGTACAGATCTGAGTTTGTCTATCCAGACATATCTGCTGAAACATCTGGCATCATCAACAGAACCTTCACATATCCTTAAGGACTGCGTAGAAGGAGGAGACCTTGGATTCAAATCCGGCAAAGGCATCCAGGAATGGAGCCCGGAAGAAGTTGCAAAATCAAAGAGAAGACTCAACGATCATTTGCTTAAGAGTTTAAAAGACAGGCAGTAAAAATCATGATTTGGACTGAAGATCATACAAAAACCCTTATCACTGAAATGAAAAAGGTATACCCGGCACCTGAATGTGCTCTGGATTTCGGGAGCATGTTTCAGCTGTTAATTGCTGTGGCATTATCTGCCCAGACAACAGATAAACAGGTAAATGTGGTGACTCCTGCACTTTTCAGAGATTATCCGGATGCCTTTGCTATGGCTCAGGCACAGCCGGAGGAAATAGAGGAATACATAAGACGCATTGGAATGTATAAGACTAAAGCGAGAAATATAGTGGCGGCTTCAAGGATACTGGTGGATGAATATGGAGGAGAAGTCCCGCAAGATTTCGATGAGCTTATAAAGCTTCCGGGAGTAGGAAGGAAAACTGCAAATGTGGTACTGGCGGTGGGATGTTCAGTGCCTGCGATACCTGTAGATACTCATGTTTTTCGCGTATCAAATCGTATAGGCATAGTAAACGAAAAGGATGTGCTCAAAACAGAACTGGGTCTTATGGAAAAACTGCC
>JAFQKJ010000057.1 GCA_017397005.1 Bacillota bacterium | reverse complement strand
GGTAATATCAGCCGACAATTACAAATATTTTATGCCAGTGAAAAATGTTTGTCAAGACCGATTGCGTCTTCTTTTCTCCGGGTAGGCAAAGAGGATTTTCTTCGCAAGATCGTAATCGCTGTTATAGTAATCATACTCAAAAGAATATGCGAATTCTTTCAGTTTATTTAGCAGCAGTTCGATCTGCGTCAGATCCTCTTCTGCCGCCTCTATACACTGTTCCCTCTGTTTCAAAATGTCAATCATCTGTCTGCTCATTGGAATATCGTCCTTTACAAGAAAGGCTGATTTTCGATTGGCGAGAAGTGCTTCTCCCATGCGGTTCCAGGAACCGTATGCAATTACATAACTGCTGGCCGCAACATAATCCTGAAGATTCTCTATATCTCCTGAAAGGACCGTAACATTCGCTCCCTGAAGAGGAGTCCCTTTTGTTACTACAAAATGATACGGCACCTCTGATACATCAATGCTCCCTGTCATCGGTACATCTGCAAATACGAGAGGCCGTCCTAAACGCTCATTTACAGATTCTATTTCTTCCATATTATATGGGCAGCTGATCATGGACACCAGATCATATTCCACGCCATAGCCTGTCAGCTCAGGAGAATGCAGGTCATAAATATAAATATGGGAAGCCTGTTCATAACAGGATAAATATTCTTCTTTTTCTTCCTCCGTCTCACACAGTTCTGCCCAGGTATAATTCCCGAGAAGAAGGCTTTTCACCCGAAGCTCATCCGCTGCCAGGAAAATCCACGGACAGATATCAGAAACGATCAGACCAATCTTCCTCTCTTTTAAAAACCCGGCCTCTTCCTCTGCCATCTCATCCCAACAGTCTATATCCCGGTCTCTCATATCCATCTCATAAAAATAAAGATGGTCCGACGCCTTTATACTGTTTCTAATAAGGTCAATCTGTTCTCTGCCGCTTTTTACATGGATCATCAGTTCTTCTGCTATCTTTAATATGTTTTGCAGAATCGGAATGGTTCTTATTGCATGTTCCATGTTGTGATCAGATATATAAAAGGCAATGTTTTTCTGCATATTGTATACTCCTTTTTACTATATGAAGTATGATACCATACCTTACCACAAATAATAAATACTCTATCATGAAAAACAAGAAGGAGCAGAATCTTTAAATTCTGCTCCTAACGTTTATTATTCAACCTCTGCTACCGTGTCGTCCACCTCAAGCAAAGCAACTTCATATCTCTCCAAAATCATTTTCTGAATTCTGTCACGAGTTTCTGAGTTAATTGGGTGTGCGATATCACGGTATTCGCCGTCTGCTGCCTTACGGCTAGGCATTGCAATGAAAAGCCCTTTCTCTCCCTCAATCACCTTGATATCATGAACCACGAACTCATTATCAAGAGTGATAGACACAACTGCTTTCATCTTGCTTTCCTTAGTAACTTTGCGAATGCGCACATCTGTAATCTGCATACAACCGCCCTCCTCTAGTCATTTTTTAAGTAAGTATTGCTACTCTCTTATTCCGTTCTTATGTCGTACCGTTATTATACCACTGTTCGCCAAAAAATGAAAGGTTTTTAACAGAAAGTTTTTTGTTTTTTAGTACTTTTTACAGTCAATTGTACAATTTTTTCCAAGTTAATTTTACTTTTTTATTCCGCTTTCTTTCCATTGCATCCTTTCAAAATCCTCGCTATAATATATATGTGAAAATTTAAGCAAATGATGATTTTTATCAGGAAAGGATCTAAATATATGTATACAATTGATTTCAAACGTCCTATCCATGTTCACTTTATCGGCATTGGCGGTATCAGCATGAGCGGACTTTCCGAAATTTTATTAAAAGAAGGTTTCACTATC
>JAFQKJ010000056.1 GCA_017397005.1 Bacillota bacterium | reverse complement strand
TGATACTCCTATTTTGATGTTGACAGCAAGGTCATCAGTGGATGATAAAGTTGTAGGTCTTGATGCGGGCGCAGATGACTATATGACAAAACCGTTTTCACCAAAGGAATTAATGGCAAGGATAAGAGCGTTAACAAGAAGGCAAGGTGAACCGGTCATGGAAAAAATGGTGTGTGGAGAGCTCACATTGGATTTGAATATGTGCGTGCTTTGCGAAGGAGAACGATCGACAAGGCTCAGCTTCAAAGAGTTCGAAATAATGAGGATATTAATGGCTTCAAGTGGCTATTCTGTAAGCAAAGAAGAATTGCTGTTAAAGGTATGGGGGTATGAAAGCGATGCAACTGAAAATAATGTGGAGGCATATATATCATTTTTAAGAAAGAAATTGATGTTTATAAAGTCATCATATGAAATCAACTCTATAAGAAAAATCGGATATATATTGGAAAAGAAACTTTAAGGAAAAGCAATGTTAAAAAAACTCAAGAGAAAATTCGTTATGATAAATATGTGCCTTGTAGGAATGGTGCTGCTAATAGTATTTACTGTGGTATGTATAAACACATACCAAAACGATATCCGGGAAGTAGAAGGTGCGCTAAATATGGCTATCGACAGTACCAGGGAAGAAAAACATGCACCTTTTGAAATAGGCACACCACCTGAAGGGAAAAAGATGATGCCGGTTGAAAACGGTTTTAAAGAAAAGCCTTTCAATTATGCCGTAGTAGTAATGAATATTGAAGACGTTGACAATGAAAAAAGAATAACAGTGCTTAACAAAGCAAACGCGGCATTGAATACCGAGGTCATGGATACAGCGGTAGAAGCTGTATTATCATCAGGCGAATCGCAAGGAAAACTGAAAGAAATGGATCTTTTCTATATGAAAACTGAGGATATGCGCGGTGTTAAGATGGCTTTCGCAGACTCAACATACTTTAATGCGAAGGTAAAGGAAACAGTGACGGTTTCTGTAGTGTTGTTTGTCATAGGGATGTTAGCATTACTATTTATAAGCATACTATTGGCGGAAATGGCAGTAGCGCCTGTAAAAAAAACATGGGCACAGCAGAAAAGATTCGTAGCCGATGCATCTCATGAACTGAAGACGCCATTGACTGTTCTGTTGGCAAACAATGAAATACTGATGGAAATGACAGAAGATAAGGAAAGTCGGAAGTGGCTGGAAAGCAGTCAGGAAGAGGCGCTTCATATGAAAAACTTGGTGGAGGATCTTTTGTTTCTCGCCAAAGCAGATGAGAGTTTAGATACAAATAAGGCAGTATCGGATGCTTTTGTAGAAAATAATATGACTGACATCGTTACAGGTGTTATGCTGCAGATGGAGCCTGTTATATTTGAATCAGGAGCTATACTTGAATCTGATGTGGATACCGGGATAAAAATAAGATGCGATGCCACTCAGATAAAACAACTTGTTCATATACTCCTGGATAATGCAACGAAGTATTGCGGAGAACAAGGAAGAATAAAGCTGAGCCTTACAGAAACAGCGGACATGGTTGAATTAAAAGTGACAAATACAGGAGACGTGATTCCAAATGGAGAAATAGAGCATATTTTCGAGAGGTTCTATCGTTCGGATAAGGCTCGAACAAATACAGGTTACGGTTTGGGTCTGAGTATAGCAAAGACCATAGCAGAGAGTCATAATGGAGAGATATCTGTCTGCAGCAATGAAAAAGATGGCACTACAATGACAGTGAAGCTTAAAAAATAACAAGGAAGCTAAAAAGCTTCCTTGATTTTTTTTATTGCCATTCTGATCATCTTAAGCAGTGATCCCATTACCAACAGCCCTACAGCTATAGCACCGGCAGAAAGAAGTGTCTGAGTTGCTTCCGTGGCAAACCCTGACATATCATTATTTATGAGTTCAAGCATCATCCTGTACATACCTGCACCCGGAACCAGTGGCATGATCCCAGGGATGATGAAAATAGTGGATGC
>JAFQKJ010000055.1 GCA_017397005.1 Bacillota bacterium | reverse complement strand
TCTTTTCTTGGCAAATAAGTAGATAAACCAAGTTTCCCTTATAAGACAAACCTTTGATAGCCATTAGGACTTAAAATAAGTTCTACTTACAAAGGGGGAAAATGAAATGAGCAATAAAGCTAGAACCTATGCTGCAGTATGTCCGATCTGCGAGAGAAAGTTATTTAATTTAAATCAGAGAACTGCACGTGGAGTAATATGTTCCAAGTGCAAAACAAAATTCACTGTTATTATTGAACCGGGAACAGTTCAAATAAAAGAAGATTCTGCTGAATATGCAGCAGATAAAAACAAAGCAGCAGTTATTTAACTGATTGCTATTACAATTTAATATTCGAGGATCTCATGAAAGATGTTATGGCAGATGAATAATCAGATTAGAACACGGACTAAGCTCCGTGTTTTTACATTGTAAGAAAAAGCTAGATATGCTATGCTAAATGTAATAATGAGACTTAAAAGAGTCGGTAAATACATATTAGTGGATTATTATTGGATTTGATAATCGATGATTCCAGGAACGTTGAAATCCCAGTATCGGACGGGGGTTCGAATAGGGTCATCTCCACCAGACATGATGAAACCCGCCTAAAAGGCGGGTTTTGTCGTGTCTAGAGAAAAAGCAGAGAATCGAACTCCTTCAAGGAGTGAGAGCACTCCTTGAAGCCCTAGCCCTGTCCTGCTACGGAAGACCCCAGCCCTGGGATTGGCTGCGCATCAGTCAGAGCAGAGGCAGGACTCATGCAAGGGCTGCCCGAGGCATAGCAAGGCCTCAGCCTACTGCCACTTCTCCGTTCACCATTGTGAGCAGGAGCTTTCCTAATAAAGACCTGAAGAACACCTTCTTCCTCAGTTTTTTTGGTTTTGCGGAGTATTTAACATCTTTTGACGATTTTTTTAGTTTATGTTAAGCTATTTAACACTTTTGTGGTTTTTACATGTTTTGTGTCAAGCCTATTAACCTTTTGCCCCGTTTTTAGTGCTTTGTGTTAAAAACTCATATTTAAACCCCAAAACTCGTTATGATACTTCAAAAGGGCTTCCCTTTTTTTAAAAAAGTTCGTGCCTTAGAAGAGATCGAACTTTGCCTGTACTCTGAAAGGTCATGGTCCTTTTTTATTTCTAAGATAAGGAAGTAGAGAATCCAACTCCTGTAAGAAATCAGTTTGTTGCTGTCTTCATACAGTGTTGGTTTTGCTCTCAGATAGTAGTATTATATTTATATAGAAAATTTGAATTTAAACGGGAGATATTAGTATGGATATTACACAAACTTTTTATGATAACTTGGCTTCTCATTACGACAAACTGTTTCTTGACTGGGAATCCACGATCCATGAACAGGCAGTGATTTTGAAAAAACTCTTTCAGGAAGAAGGCTTTGGAAAGTCTGCAAAAATTCTTGACTGCGCCTGCGGGATTGGAACACAGGCAATCGGACTTGCCGCACTGGGATATGCGGTAACGGCTTCGGATATCAGTGATGTGGAGATTGCGGAAGCAAAAGAACGGGCTGCAAAGAATCATGTAAAGATCGATTTCAGGCATGCTGACTTCCGTTCTTTATCGGAAGCTTTCTCGGAAGCCTTTGACATAGTGATATGCATGGATAATGCATTGCCTCATATGCTCTCAAAGAGTGATCTGGAGGCGGCGATCAAGAGTATTACAAACCAAATCGCAGCAGGGGGTATATTTGCTGCCAGCATCAGAGACTACGATGCGCTTCTTTTGGACAAGCCTCCATATTCTCCGCCATATATCCACAAAACAGATAAGGGTCAAAGAGTGTCTTTTCAAACATGGACCTGGACGGATGACAGATACAGACTGACTCAGTACATCATTGACGATGAAGATGTTCTGCAGGTAAATAGATTTGACTGCGAGTACAGAGCGGTACGCAGAGAGGAACTGACAAACTTGCTCATGGAAAATGGCTGCAGCAGTGTGGAATGGAAGTTTCCGGAAGAAACAGGTTTTTATCAGCCTATCGTGATCGCTAAAAAATAAATAATCTGCAGATGATACGCATCGTGTCGTGCATGTGACGATAGGATGCTTTAAACTAATACTGTCTCTTGATACTTTTAATTAAGCCGTTTACGCAAATTAAAAGAGAAGGGACAGTAAAAATGACAAGGAAAGAAAAAAGAACGCTGGCAGTTGGAGCATCACTGATTTCAGCCTTTGTAATATGGACAGTGCTTATACAGACAATAGCTGTCCGGCCTGTAGGTCAAAACGGAACGAATGTGGGATTTGCGGGACTGAATTGCCGGTTTCATCAATTAACAGGGGTCCATATGGATCTGTATATCATAACTGATTGGCTAGGGCTGGTGCCGGCTGCAGTATGCATGGTGTTTTGCGCAGTTGGGATCGTTCAATGGGTAAAACGCAGACATTTGCTTAGGGTGGATTTTGATATAATTCTTTTGGGGATATATTATGTTATCGTGATAGCGGCATATCTTTTATTTGAGATGGCCCCTATAAATTACAGACCGATCCTGATCAACGGATTTATGGAAGCCTCATATCCATCGTCAACAACGCTTCTGGTATTAAGCGTTATGCCTACGCTGGCTTTTCAAATCAAACGCAGGTTAAAAAGAGATGATTTTAAAAGGACTCTTTGCATTTTGACCAATGTATTTACTGCATTTATGGTAATAGGCAGGATGGTTTCCGGTGTACACTGGCTAACGGATATTATAGGAGCAGTTCTTTTAAGCGCAGGGCTGTTTCAAATATTTAAGGCGATCGTCCTGCTAAAGGATAAAAAAACTATTTGGAGATCGTGACATGGAATTCAATGAGAAACTTCAAGAATTGAGAAAAGCTAAAGGCATGACACAAGAAGAATTAGCCGAAGCACTGTACGTATCCAGAACGGCTGTTTCCAAATGGGAATCCGGTCGCGGTTATCCCAGTCTGGATTCATTGAGAGAAATATCCAATTATTTTTCTGTGACTATCGATGATCTGCTGTCAGGGAATGAATTGATATCTATTGCAGAAAAGGAAAATAAATCTAATCTGAGGAAAACATATGGCATGTTGTTTGGTATCGTGGACTTGTTTTATTTTCTGCTGATAGTATTGCCACTTTACCCAAAAACTATAGGAGGGTATATTTATTCGGTAAATCTGTTGGGTTTCACTGAAGTTTCGCAATGGATCCTTTGGAGCTATTGGATATTATTTGCTGTAATGATGATTGTGGGAGTCGTAAGGATCCTGCTGGAGGAAAAGAAAATCGAGAAG
Source organism: Bacillota bacterium (assembly GCA_017397005.1). Lineage (GTDB taxonomy): Bacteria > Bacillota > Clostridia > Peptostreptococcales > Anaerovoracaceae > RGIG1899. The sequence goes on along the minus strand of JAFQKJ010000055.1, from coordinate 4,453 downwards.
TATAACAGAACTCTTTCGTATATTTCTGTGGTAATAAGTATTCTGGCTGTGATTCTTTTAGCACTGTCAAGAGAAGCCTATGCGGCGGCATTGGCATTTCTGTTATTAGTGATCAAAGGTATGCTGCTGCTGAGATGCACCTCTAAATAATTTTGCTAAAGACTGGATATGCTAATGAAAAAGGAGGTACTGTATATGTTTAAACATGATAAAAATTTATTTCATCCTGTTTCGGTTGAGAAACCAAATCCTCAATATGCCGCACTGCTTCAGGAACAGCTGGGGGGAGCAAACGGTGAGCTTAAGGCTGCAATGCAGTATATGTCTCAAAGCTTTCGCATAAAAGATCCGGAGATCAAGGATCTGTTTTTAGATATCGCGGCAGAAGAGCTTAGTCACATGGAAATGGTGGCTCAGACCATTAATCTGCTTAATGGTCATGATGTGGATGCGGAAAAAGTTCCGGCAGGTGAGATCCAGACACACGTGCTGCTGGGTTTAAATCCCGGTTTGATCAATGCCTCGGGGTATTCTTGGACCGGGGATTATGTTTCAGTGACAGGAGACCTTTGTGCAGATCTTCTTTCCAATATTGCATCGGAACAGCGGGCAAAAGTAGTATATGAATATCTCTATAGACAGATCGATGATAAGAAAGTCAAGGAAACCATAGATTTTCTGCTCAACAGAGAAGAGGCGCATAATGCAATGTTCAGAGAAGCCTTTAACAAGGTGCATCAGTCCGGTTCAAATCAGGATTTCGGCACTACTAAAGCGGCTAAAATGTATTTCAATATGTCGGAGCCTTCTCCTGCAGGAACCCCTTTCCCTAATGTTGACGTAAGACCGCCTTCGTTCAGGCAAACGAGAAATTGAAGAAGCTGCGAAAAAGTTTGATTTTTTGAAAGAACATCTGTAGAGAAAAGAATAGAAAATAAAAAGGCCTTTGGCCTTTTTTTCTTGGGTAAAGTAATAAGAGAGGAATAGATGTTTGTACAAGAACTCAGAGAATGATATAATTAAAACCGACGTAAACAAGCTCTACTTTTCGTAGGTGGCGATAATTTCTTTCTATGTTTAAGATAATGCATAGGAGGTAAGAGAATATGGATCAGTATGTTACAGGATCAGTTATCAGAGAATTAAGAGAGAAACATGGATTAACACAGTCAGAACTGGCGGAAAAACTGTGTGTTTCAGATAAGACCGTATCAAAATGGGAGACTGCAAAAGGATATCCCGATATTTCGCTGTTAGAACCTATAGCAAAGGTCTTCGGGATTTCGATCACAGAGCTTATGTCCGGAAATGCGGTAAATAACGTGAACGTGTCGGGGAATTTGATGCGTTCTAAGTTTTACGTATGCCCGGTTTGCGGAAACATAATTCACTGCATGGGTGAAGCCGTGATCCAGTGTCACGGAGTTCAGCTTCTGCCTTGTCAGGCAGAAGAGACTGATGAAGACCACAAGATCTTTATTGAAAAAGTCGAAGATGAATATTATGTCCGCATAGAGCATGATATGACTAAACATCACTATATTTCCTTTATTGCGGCTTTGTCGGGAGATAAAATGCAGAGCATAAAGCTGTATCCTGAAGGAAATGCAGAAGCTCGTTTTAAGATAAGCGGTGTGAAAAAGATCCTGTTCTACTGTAATAAAGACGGGCTGTTTAGTATTAATATAATCAAAGGTGTCCACGACCGAGAAGCATCATACGATGATGTGAAAGAAAGGCGTGAACTGGAAAAAGCAGCTAAGCTGTTGTTTGATGGCGGGAAATAAACTTATCAAGGAGAAGTGTAATGTTAGAAACAGGAATGAAGGCACCGGTGTTTTCTTTACCGGACAAAGATGGAAATACAGTTAATTTAAATGATTTTCTTGGGAAGAAGGTAGTGCTTTACTTTTATCCAAAAGATAATACTCCGGGCTGTACCAGGCAGGCCTGCGCCTTTGCTGCAGCGTATGAAGGGTTTAAGCAGAAAGATGTCGTGGTGATAGGGGTGAGCAAAGACAGCGCTACTTCCCATCAGAAGTTTGCGGATAAGCACGACCTTCCTTTTATACTTCTTTCAGACACAGAACTGGAAGCTATACAGGCCTATGATGTGTGGAAAGAAAAGAAAATGTATGGCAAAACCACTATGGGAGTAGTCAGATCCACTTATGTAATAGACGAAGAGGGAAATATAGAGAAGGTGATGCCTAAAGTAAAGCCTGATACGAATGCTCTAGAGATCCTTGAATACCTTGACAGCATCGCTGAATAGCGATGCTTTTTACTTGAGGGAAATGAAAAGCTCCGCTTGAAAAAGCGGAGCTTTATGTTAAGTACCTTTTGAAGGAGATACTTTTATGGAGCGATGGAATTTGCACCGTCTACCAAGAGACTCTGACCTGAGAAGTAACAGGAGTCAGGGCCTGCAAGGAAAGCGATAACAGGTGCGATGTCCTTTTCCGGATCGCCGAAACGATGCATTGGATTAAGCATTACCTGTTTGTTGTATTCTTCAGGGAATTTCTGAGCCCATGCTTTAGCTGCAGGAGACTCTGCACCCGGAAGCACTACGTTTACGCAGATGCCGTATTGACCCCATTCTTTAGCAGCAACTTTTGTAAGACCTCTGATAGCTTCTTTGTTGGAAGCATATGCCAGCTGGCCGGCAATACCGAACATACCTGTAGCGGAAGCAAAATTGATGATCCTGCCTTCATTCTGTTCTTTCATATATGGGAACGCTGCCTGCATGTAGTTGAGTGAGCCGACAACTCCGCTCTGCCATGCAAAGAGCATATTTTCATATGTGGTGTCTTCGACCTTTGCGGAAGGCGCAATAGCCTGACCATTGTTTACAACTACGTCGATAGAGCCGTAAACTTCAACGGCTTTTGCCACAACTTCATCAACACGAGCGCGATCTGCAGAATCGCAAGTCATTGCCATGGCTTCTCCGCCTTCAGCTTTAATCTCAGCAACTGTCTGTTCTATTGGTTCAAGACGACGTCCGGTACATACTACCTTTACCCCTCTTCTTGCGAGGACGAGAGCTATCCCTTTTCCTATGCCCTGGCCGGCACCTGTAACGATAGCAACTTTTTCATTTAATTGTTTCATATAGATACCTCTTAAATGGGTAATAAACCCTGTTGTTTTATATTATATTTTAGAGCGTGCTTCCGAAGTCAGAGATGATGATCTGGCCTGTAATTGCTCTTGATTCATCGCTGGCTAAGAAAAGCACGATATTTGCAACATCTTCCGGTCTGCATGGAGGTGCTTTGAGGTCGTTGTGCACCATCATTGAACCAAACATATCAGGGTCAAGATTTTCAGGTTTCATAGCAGCAGTCATAGGAGTTAAGATGGTTCCAGGGCATACTGCGTTGAAACGGATCTGATCTTTCTGGAAACGAAGTGCGCCGTGTTTTGTCATACCTATAACGGCAGCTTTTGATGAAACATATGCAGCACCGCCGCATCCCATTGCGCCGGCAACAGAAGCTATAGTAACAACAGAAGCTCCGGAAACCATTCTCTTTGTAGCAGCTCTGGTAACTTTCATTGTACCTTTCTGGTTTGTTTCAACGATACGATCAAGGTCTTCGTCAGTAAATCTGTCTATAGGTTTAAGACCTTCTTCGAGGATACCGGCATTGTTTACTAAGATATCTATTTTGCCGAATTTTGCAATTACTTCTTCCATAAGCTTTTCTGAGTCTTCGCCTTTGGAAATGTCTGTAGGAACCGCTAATACAGTTCCGCCTGCTGCAGTGATCTCTTCAGCAACTTTTTCGAGTGCTTCTTTTCTTCTTGCTGTGATAACCACTTTTGCGCCTTCAGCGGCGAGTAATTTTGCAGTTGCTGCTCCCACACCTGAATTGCCCCCTGTGATAACAGCTACTTTACCTTCTAAACGATTCATATTGTTCCTCCTTACAAAACAAAACGAAAAATATTTGATGATGATTTAAATATACATCCTTAAATGACAAATGACAATAATAGTTTATTTATTAACAATAAAAGTTGCGGAGCAAAGCTCCGCAACTCATGTTTTGCATTATTTTCTAAACTATTCGGCTTCTTCTCCAATAGAATCTTTTGCTGTTACTATTACCTTCTTATTGTAGCAGCTGAATATATCATCAACCAGAGCTGCATCAGGTGCCTTGGTAAGCAGACTGACTACAGGAACTATCACTAATCCTGCAAGCATACAGAATGCACCGGCATTGATTGGTGACTGTAAGAGTGTAGGGAACATCGGGCGAATCAGGACGTTCAGGATCATTACAACAGCGGAGAAAAGGAAGCTTGCACAGCAGGCAGCCTTTGTAGTTCCTTTCCAGTATAACCCATAGAGGAATGGAGCGAGGAATGCACCAGCGAGAGCACCCCAGGATACACCCATGAGCTGAGCGATGAAGGATACGCTTGATTTGTACTG
>JAFQKJ010000054.1 GCA_017397005.1 Bacillota bacterium | reverse complement strand
GTAATGTTCACGGCAGGATGCGGAGCAGATGAAGGCACGGGGACAGAAACTCCTGCAAGTCTTCAAATCTCGCTGGAAGATTGGCCGGTAATAGACGGGGCTACAGCTTTAGCTCCTTATTATGAAGCTATGGCAGCAGAGTTGCTGAATATGCCTATAGAAGATGCGAGGCAGTATGTGCTTTGCAGCACTACGGATGGGGCTTATACAACTCTGATAAACGGAACTGCTGACATGATATTCTGTTCGCTGCCGTCGCAGGAACAGGTGGATGAGGCTGCTGCAAACGGAGTGGAATTTGAGTGTACGCCGTTTTTGAACGGAGGATTTGTATTCTTCGTTAACAAAGATAATCCTGTAGACAGTCTTACAGTAGAGCAGCTTTATGATATTTATTCCGGAGAGATCACAAACTGGAAAGAAGTAGGCGGAAATGATGAAGAGATCATTGCATACCAGCGTTCCGAAGGATCGGGAAGTCAGACCGGTATTTACAGGTATGTAATACCTAAAGAAGAGATAATGCCGGCTCCTACGGAAAAGATGATAGGAGATATGGCAGGGATAATCGATGTTGTTGCAAGCTATGAAAACGGAGCGGGCGCAATAGGATATTCCTATTATTACTATGTTGCCAATATGCATTATTCAGACCAGATAAAGCTGGTGGCGGTAGAAGGTGTTGTTCCGAGCGATATGACTATAGCAGAAGGTACTTATCCTCTTATAAATCAGTCTCAGGTAATAATCAGAGCGGACGAGCCGGAAGACAGTGTTTTAAGAGAAATTATAGATTGGATAGTAAGTGAGGAAGGGCAGAAGTTAGGAGAGGAAAACGGATATGTCAGAAATGCGGAATTATAGAAAAACTGTGATCGTACTGATCGCAATGCTTGTGTTAAGCGTATCTGTTTCGGGATGCTCTGATGCCGGAAAAAGTATAACTTCTCCGCAGAAGATCAACTATTTTGTGAAGAATAATATGGAAGTGATCCCTGTTTATGAAGAGTTTGAAAACGGCAGCGGAGATTACATCAAGGTTTCGGGATTGAAAGACAAAGCTGTTGAAAAACAGGTAAATGAAAAGCTTTATGCCGCTTATGCAGAATTAAGGGACAGTGAAGAACTGCCCCCTTATAGAGGTATTAAACAGAAAATAAAAGAAGATGATGTGATGATATCGCATTATATTTACACTATGACAGGTGCCAGTGTGAACAATATCCTGTCTGTGTATATTATGGAAAATGTGAGCATGGAAAGCCCGGAAGGTGATTACTATTATTATTCTGAAGCAAGGACAGTAAACCTTGACCTTAATACCGGTGAAGAGATCGCACTTAAAGATGTATTCTGCGATGATGTGGACTATGAAGCGTTCCTTAACGAGTGCATAGAAAAGGTATCTTTTGCTACCGGAGATATTGAAGAGGGATACTATAACGGTGAAAATTCTGTAAAGCTTACGGCACCTTTTCAAGGAATAAATGAAGATCAGAAATTCTATATAAATGAATATGACGGAAGTATTCAGCTGATCCTGGATCATGAGAATCCTGAAGTATACTGTGAATACGATTCTCCAGTATTCTTTAAAGCAGATATTGGAGAGGCATCTGCTTTAGGGGTAAGATATTATGATGAAAAAAATTGTTTGTATGAAGATGATACTAAAGTTTATACTATGCTGAGCCGACCTTTTGATATGTCACAGGCTGTAACTGAAGATAAGACCATTAACATAGACAGCGGTAGAGATCATAGTCAAATTTTTGTATATTCAATGTATTACAATAATATGCCTGCAGGTGCAATGAAGTATGCGGAGGAACATGCAAAGCCTCCTTCAGCTGAATTGGCGTCTTGCGCTGAAGCATTGGACGGCTATGATGAGATTTACGGAGAAGAAAATGTTTACTTAGACTCAATGTATCGTATGGACTGCAGCAGATTCGGAGAACTTACAAATGTTGAAACGCATTTTATTGCAACGATACAGACTTCAGCCGGTTCTTTGCTGTATAGAGCAAATGATGATGTATATGCATGCTTCAGAGGGGCAGAGTATGAGCCTCTTGATGTGGAAGATATCTTTGTTAAAGGAGTGGATGTCAAAACTTTGGTGACAGATGCTTTTCTCAGAAATTATGAAGAATTTCTGGAGACTGAAGAATACCAGAGTCTGTATGCGGACAAAG
>JAFQKJ010000053.1 GCA_017397005.1 Bacillota bacterium | reverse complement strand
TGTATGGCCTGCATCGGAACTTGCCCTACTGAAGCAGTAGAATACGGAAACATTACTCAAGATAAAGAAAAATACAGCATATACAAATACAATGATTTCCTTAAAACATTAAAAGACCATGAATGATCCATGGTCTTTTGCTTTATTTTAAATAGATTTTCATCGCTTCATACAGCATATCCGCCGCCTTTGGAGCTATTTTTTCGAAGTAGTCGTAGAATCTTTGGTCTTTAGTGTACATTTCGCACAGGCCCAAATGCGCTTCTTTGGAATATGTCTTCCAGAAATAGCTTATCCATTCTTTATGCAGTTCACAGGCTTTCTGGGCGATTTCTCCGGAAGGCACTCCTTCTTCACAAGCCAGTTTTAAAGTCTTGTTCAGCTTTGCTGTAAGATCTTTTATTATTTCTTTGTCCTCTCCATATGCATTGATTATCTGCTTCTTGGTATACTCAACAGCTTCATCACCGTATTTTTCGCGAGCCTCACCCTCGTATTTATCTATTTGAGGATTAAGGACGCCGTTTTCAAACACTCTGAACTTCTCTTTATCAGACATATTTTTATCCCCTCTTTATTTCATAAAACACCAAATCGCTAAAGCTGCCGTCTATGTTCTCCTGACCCTTCTCAACTGTTTCAAAAAATTTCATACCGCACTTCTGCATGACCCTTCCGGACGCTTTATTATCAATATGATGGGAACCGTACACCCTCTTAGCCTCCATCTCCTCAAAGGCAAATTTTATCAGTGCACTGACAGCCTCTGTCATATATCCGTTGTTCCACCATTTGCTTCCCAGACTCATTCCAATCTCACAGGATCCCTCTTCTTTGTTGATATGAAACAGCCCTACAGAGCCTACAACTTCTCCATTCAAATCCACAGCCCAGCCGTAAAAGTCAGGCACCTCCAAATATTGTATCTCATGAATGGATACAAAAGCGATGCTGGATTCTATGGTCTTGCAAGGCCTATACGCTATATATTTCCCTACTTCAGGATCACTTCCATAGTTTTTATACACTTCTTCCGCATCTTCCATCCTGAATCTGCGAAGCATCAGTCTTTCCGTTCTGATCTCCTCAGTTCCAACACTTTTCATTATTCTTTACCTATTGTTCGTCACTTAAAATCCTTTTAAAACTGTCTCTCTGAGATCCAGTATTTTCTGTTCTATTTCCTTCATAGTTTCCATAAATACTTCATCCCTCTGTCCTGTCGGATCCTCAAGCCCCCAGTCCATTTCCAGTTTGCACGGCATATACGGGCAAACAACATTGCAGCCCATGGATACGACGATATCTGCCTCAGGAATGCTGTCTATGAGCTTTGAATACTGAGTTTCCTCCATGTCTATATCATAGACCTGCTTCATGAGCCTTACCGCATCTTGATTTATCTTAGGTTTTGTCTCAGTTCCCGCAGAATAACACTCACATATATCAGAAAGATATTTTTTCCCCAATGCTTCTGCCATCTGGCTCCTGCAGGAATTATGTACACATATAAAAGCTACTTTTGTTTTTTCCATATTTTCACCTCTACTTGTTGTATGGACATCTTTCCTTGATGCAGACAGGATTAAGCTCAGAGCGAGTGCATTTGATCTCATGAAGATCCATCTTTATCCCAAGGTTTTCTTCAGTAAACCTTACAGCCTCTCTGACTGCAGTGTATGAATCTCTTTTGCAGCATCTTGGCCCTCCCGTCTCACCTATCTTTTCAAGGGCAGATGATGTCATTTGATTTGCAAGCTTCCAAGGCTCCACTGTCATTCCTGTGGCTTTTGTGATTATAGACATATACATGCCGCAGCTGAGCCCTGCTCCGCAGGCTCCCCAAAGACCGCAGACTCCTCCAGGAACTTCCTTTCCTCTTTTATATATTTCTTCTAAAGCTGTTTTAAGATCAACTTCACCGCCTGAATTTTTGTATGCAGTAATAAGTGCAGCCCCCACCATCACATGATGCTCAGGGCCATGCATCCTGCAAAACGGTAAACTCATCATTTTCTCCAGTATTTCAACTGGATCTTTACTCTTTTCCTTCAAACATAAATCAAATATTATTTCCATAATGACCTCAGCAGTTCTTTTCCTTTTTCTGTTTTAAAGTATTTATTTTCGAAATCTTTCGCAGCCTCTTCCGGGTAACCGCTTTCTTCGGCATTCACTATATAATCCGCCTCTATGAGTATTTGATAATCCATACCATCTATTTCATCCGGAGTGTGATGATGCCCCACAAGATACACCGCTCTTTCTATCTCGACCTCAGAAAGACCGGTATCCCGAAGAAGTTCCTTGGCAAGCGGCATTCCTTCTATCTCCTGATATTTCCATACAGCGTTGCCGTATTTTTCCCTGCAAAGCGGACAGGCGATATCATGCGTCAAAGCCGATGCTTCGAGAACTGTTTGAGTTCTTTCTTCAAGACCTTCAGCTTCTCCTATCACCTTTGCATATTTCCATACATTAGTAAAATGCTCAATATCATGGATATTTCCCTCAGAAATATCTATCATCTTTTTATTTATTATTGTAATACTGTCCATTTACGATATCCTTATCACTTCAACAACTATATTCTTCCTAAATATATTCTTAAACGATGATTTATCATCTATTAATTTGCCCTGAGCATTGTCTGTTTTGCAGTTAGTAAAACTGCAGTTGTGTACAAATCCAACTTCACCAAAAGGCTTTTCATATCCATCCGCTGCTATCAAATATCCGTCTTTTATCGACACATTTTCAAAACGGCAGTTTACCAATCCGTTAGTTTCACATTCTGGCCTGCTGTCTCTGGCGAATACTATACATGCATCATCTCTGAAAACGTCGAGAAACTCGTGTCTCGCCCTATTCTGATCAAGCACGATATCTTTAAACTCGCAATCGTTTATGTAAACACCGCCCATTAATGATGAAGGCCTTATTATGCCCCGTCTGCAGCTGATAAACCTGCATTCCGTTACTCTTGTTTCAAAACCGGTCAGTATTACATTCATGCAGTTTTCAAAAGTACAGTTTTCTACATAAGAGAATATCTTTTTATCGAAATCCAAATTGGTCAAAACCGCTCCGTCGCAATCCTTAAAGCTGCAGTTTCTGACATAGCAGGCATCTATACCTCTGCTCATCCCCTCAAAGCTGCAGTCTGTTACTTCCAAATACTTTGATGCCAAATAATATACTGCATCATACCTTTCTTTTCCTGTATATATCTCTTCATTAAATGCCGGATCAACTGTTACTGAATTGTTTTTAAACTCCATCCCGCAGGTTGAGGAGCCGCCGCCGATCCAGAACACAGTTTTCTTACACCATTCAATGCTGTTGTTTTTATATAGATTAAAAGCCGCTCTTTTTTCCTGTTTTATTACATTGTCATAGATACTGCAATGCCCCTGCTGATCCAGATAAAGATCAAACATGCCTCCGCAGCAGTTCAGGAATTCACACTTGGAGATCACAAGCTCTTTGCAGTCATATTCCACCATAAGAAAATCAGAACAGTCGATAAATTTCGTTCCTTCTGCATAAACGCTGTTTTCTTTTTCTCCCTGAATAAATCTCTTGCCGTCTCTGCCTCTGCATATAACGGTACAATCTTTCAGCGTTATCTTTGAACCCTGATACATATATATTTTTCCATCAGTATCCGGCTCGTTATAGTATATTGCACATCCATTAAAGGTAAGTTCTCCATAGCAGTATATACTGTTGTTGAAATGAACTATCTGATCGAAATATTCGCCTAATTCACCTTTTTCTATGATGATCCTTTCTTCAATATAAATCTCATCTTTTGCAAAGCACAGCCATTTGGCTTCACCCGCAATA
>JAFQKJ010000052.1 GCA_017397005.1 Bacillota bacterium | reverse complement strand
GCAATAGAAAGTTCTACTTCTTCTCCGCTTATCCAGTCATAATCTCCTTCATAATACGGCGGTATCTCTGTAGATACATTTTCCTGAGGAATATCTGACTGACCCATTTCCTGAAGCTTTTCAAAAGCTGCTTCTATCATTATCATACAGTCGCCTCTAGGAGCCTCCGCTTCATAGTCAAAAGAAGCAGTTTCTTCTTTTGTAAGTCCTTCCATTATGCCTTCATAAAGTTTAAGATCTAAAGCCTTGTTCTTAAAGTTCTGAGGCCACACTCCCTGCAGCTCTGAAGCTTTATACCCCATAGCCTTCAGCACCATTGCTGAAAGCTCATTATATGTGATATTCCCCGCAGGTTTAAAAGTGCCGTCAGGATATCCGTCTACAGCTCCCATTGCAGAAGCGTAATTTATATATTTCTTTGCCCAGTCATAATTTGAACCCACATCCAGAAAACCGTTGTCCTTTGCGGAAGCATATTTTTTATCTCCCGGATCCATAGCTTTTGAGATAGCCACGCAGATCTCTGCTCTGGTTATGCTGTTGTCCGGTCTGAAAGTTCCGTCTTCGTAACCTGTGATGACTTTTTCTGCCACCAGGAAATCCACTGCCTCTTTGCACTTTCCATCCGTAAGATCAGAAAATGTATCTGCCGCAAAAACTGCTGTTCCACTGCCGAAAATGAGCACGACAGATATGAATAATCCTATAAATCTCTTTATTCTTGAATCTTTCATTTTCTGTCCTCCTCTATGCGCCTATTCCGTTTAATATAAAGTCTACCAAGGCTTCAGCAGAAAGGCCTTTAAACTCGCCCACTTTCAAAAACGTCGGCACTCCGCATTTATCCATTTCTGACAGTTTTGTCATCATTCTTGTTCCTACCGCAGTCATAGCATAAACAGTCGCCTGATCCAGATCTGAAGTTCTTACTTCTCCTGTTTCTATCCCTTCTGCAAGGATATTTCTCATTTTTTGATACTGCCCTGCGATTATGCCCTCCACAAGCTCAACCGCCTCATCAGAGTCCACTTCACCATCCAGCACTATCTGATCTCTGAATATAGTTGCATATATGCCGTACTTTTCAAGCATTTCATCTGTATCCAAAATGTATTTTAATATCTTATCTTTGGTTGTGCCTACACCATATGTCATGATAAGTTTTTGGAAATCCGTGTCTACGATCTCTCTGATAAGCTTTATCATAAGATCTTCCTTGCTGTCAAAATAGGCATATACAGTACCTTTGCCTATACCTGCTTTTTGAGCTATGTCTATTATTCTGGTGTTTGAATACCCTTTATCTCTGAACAGTTCCATTGCAGCAGCCATTATGAGTTCTCTTTTATCCGCCTTTTCCTGCTTAACTTCTTTTTCCATTAAAACTTTACAGGTCATCAGACTCATCCTCCTTTGCCCACTGTTCCTCAAGCAATGCTATATGGGCAGCTTTCGCCCTCTTCTTTTCTTCTTTTCTGAGTTTTCTGTCATCTATAGCTGCATAGAGTACAGGAATAAGGAAGAGAGTTACCACTGTTGACGCAATAAGACCGCCTATGATAGAGATCCCCATCGGAGCCAGCAGTTCTCCGCCTTCACCAAAACCAAGAGAAAGAGGTATCATACCTATAACTGTAGTCCCGCAGCTCATGAGGATAGGCCTAAGCCTCATCACCCCGGCCTGAACAAGAGCCTCATCTCTTCCCATTATGAGCTTGTTCTGATTTATAAATTCAACCAGCAGGATAGAGTTGTTTACTACTATACCTACGAGAACTATAAGTCCCAGGAATGATGTCATAGACAACGCAGTGTTTGTTATAAACAGTGCTACGAAGGCTCCTGTCATAGCAAACGGTATAGCCATTACTACGATGAATGGCATGAGTACAGATTCAAACTGAGCCGCCAATACAAGGAATACCAGCAATATGGATATAATGAGTGCCAGGAAGAGGTCAGAAAACATCTCCATCATTTCCTCTTCGAGTCCACCGTTTTCGAAGTAATATCCCTCAGGAAGAGGATATGCATCTACTACTTTCATTACCTCAGCAGAAGCTTTGCTCAAATCATTTCCTAAAGTATCAATATTTATAGTAATATAATTGCTCTGGTTAAAATGCCCTATCATAGTAGGTGAATTATCGTACTCAAACTGAGCTATCTGGCTTACAGGCACAGCTGTTCCGTACGAGCCGGTTATCAGTATCTGCTTCATATTCTCAACAGATTCAGAATATGAATCTTTTAATGACAGATTTACCGAAATATCGTCGCCGTTTATCGTTACATCAGTGCTGCTTGTTCCGTTAAGAGCCGTAGACAGTCCGTTGGCAAGCTGATAAGAAGTTATGCCGTAATTTGCTGCCGCATTTCTGTCTATTATAACTTTTATCTCAGGATTTCCTTCAGTAACATCAGTCTCTGCAGTTTCAACGCAGTCAAGCTCTGCCACCTGAGCAGCTATATCGTTGCCTATTTCTTCAAGGACTTCTCCTTCTTTACCCATTAATGTAAGGGAAATATCGTGAGACGCAAACATGGATTCCATGCTTGATGCGCCGCTTACACTTATATCTGCCCCGGCTATATTTGAAGTAGCCTTCTTTATATCTCTTGCCACTTCTTCAGTGCTTCGCTTTCTGTCGCTCATGTCTTTAAGAAGAACGGTTATATTTGCACCGTTTTCAGTAGACATGGCAGAGAGCGCGCCTGTAGAAATAGAAACATGTTCCACTTCCGGAAGACCTAAAATATACTCTTCCACCTCTTCTATGATCTCGTTCTTGTCTTCCAGCGCCGTTCCATACGGAGTTCCTATAGTGATAGATATAGAGCCTTCGTCCATAGACGGCATCAGCTCCCATCCAACTATAGCCACAAGGGACATAGACATCACGAACACAGCCGTGCATATGATCACAAATTTTTTCTTTATATTTAAAACTTTCTTTACATAGATCCTGTAAGTATCTTTTACACTTTCTATAAACTTAGTGAATTTTGGCAGGAATCTGTACTTGTATCGTTTTTCTCCGATCCTTATATACGTTGTCGGTATAGTCCCTTCCATGAGTTTTGAGGAAAACATAGGAACTACCGTAAGGGCAACGACTAATGATGCCAGCAGCGCAATGATTATAGTAAAGCAGAAGTCATCAAACATTACAGATGCAATGCCTCCACTGAGTGCTATAGGAAGGAATACCAGTACGGTGGTTATGGTAGAAGCAATGACCGCCATAAACACTTCTTTTGAACCTTTCATAGCCGCTTCTTTAGCATCCTTATGTTCCTGACGGACTCTGAATATGTTTTCCAGAACTACTATAGAGTTGTCTACAAGCATACCTACCGTCAGAGTAAGTGCGCACAGAGTTATAAGATTCAGAGTCATGCCCTGAAGTTTCATCATGCCAAAGGCAGCCAAAAGGGATGTAGGTATAGAAACTGCGATTACAAGAGTGGTCCTTATATTCGCAAGGAACAGGAATACTACGATTATTGCCAGCAGTGCTCCGGCCAGCGCCGAAGAAGCAACTGAAGATATAGATTCATTTATATAGTCCGCCGAATTATATCCTATATTAAAGCTCATATCAGGATAGTCTTCCTGAAGCCCTTCGATCACTTTTTCTATATCTTTGCAGACATCCACAGTGTTTGCATCAGACTGTTTGGATATCATGATACCAATAGCGGTCTCCCCGTCTATTCTTGTAAGGTTTTCCTGCTCCTGATACTGTCTTGTAACAGTAGCTATGTCTCCAAGTCTGACTATGCTGTAATCCGCAACAGTAACAGGGAGATTCTGTATATCTTCCACAGAATCAAATTCTCCCATGGTCCTTACTATGATCTGAGTTGATCCTTTCTGCACATCTCCACTTGGCAGATTGATGTTTTCCGCCGCAAGGATCTGAGATATGGTGGCCAGATTCAGACCATAGCCTGCAAGGCTTTCCTGATTGAATTCGATTGCGATCTCTTCCTCTACTCCGCCCATAACGCTTACAGATGCTACGCCTGAGCTTCTTTCAATGTATGGAAGGATATCGTTTTCTATAACAGTTGTAAGTCTGGATAATTCCATATCAGATGATACATAAAGCTGCATTACCGGAAGCATATTCATATCCAGCTTCATTACCATTGGCTCAGAAGCTTCTTCCGGCAGATACTCTGACACCATGGCTATAGCCTCTCTCATATTCAAAGAAGCAAAGTTCATATCAGTATCTATATTGAAGCTCAACGCAACTATGGACATATTTTCCATAGAATATGAGACCATCTGTTCAAGATCTTCAACAGAAGCCAGCGCCTGTTCAACAGGCTCTGTTACCATAGACTCTACTTCTGAAGGAGATGCCCCTCCGTATGTAGTCATTACCATGGCTACAGGCATATCTATCTCAGGCATAAGATCTTTTGGCATACTTATCATAGAATATATACCCAGAACAACTACCATCAAAGTCAGCATTATAGTTGCCACAGGCCTTTTTATTGATAATGATGATAAATTCATTTTCCGTCCCCTTTTACTCTACTACTCTGACTTCTTCTCCTTCGACCACATAATGCTGTCCTGAAACAACTATGGTCTGACCTTGTTTAACACCAGAAATTATTTCTACAAGTTCCCCATTGTCGATACCGGTCTCAACTTTATTGAATACAGGCATAGTTCCGTCTAATGTTACTACTACAGACTCACCGTTCTTTATGATCACTGCTTCAGAAGGCACTACTAAAGCGGATTCCATATGCTCTGATTTGATCCTGATCTCAGCAAACATTCCTGCCATAAGCTCATCATTCGGATCAGAAAGTTCAATTTCTATAGGATATGTCACAGTTCCTATAGAAGGTATCTTTGATGCTGTGGTAACGGTTCCTTCAAATATCTTGTCTAAAGATGAAACATATACATCCACCTTGTCTCCTACATTTATTTTGCCTGCAAGGCTTTCAGATACTGTATTCTTTATTACCAGTTTTGAATCATCTGCAACAGATGCCGCCATCTGCTGACCCGCAACCCCTCCAACAGTAACACTCATTGATGTCACATATCCGCTTATTGGTGTTGTCACCGTATAATACGCTGCTGATTCTACCGCAGTGTTGTATCCCTGTTCCGCTGTTATGTACTGTGTTCTTGCAGATTCAAAATCCTGCTGAGAAATGACTCCCTCATTATAGAGGATCTGCATTCTTTCATATGTAGCCTTTGCAAGATTATACCCTTCTCTGGCCTGAACAAGAGAGCTCTGCATCTGTGTATCGTCTATAGTAAACAGTACAGTCCCCTGAGTCACATAATCTCCCACTTTAACATTTACGGAAGTTACTTTGCCTGCCACCAGCGGCACTATTGCCACTTCTTCATGAGCTTGTATCTTTGCTGTCACCGGGGATTCCAGATAGATTTCTCCCATCTTTACAACATCAGTTTTTACATTCACTATTTGTTCTACAGATTCATCCCCATCCAAAATGAAATTGTCGACTATTCTGTATCCTATCAAAAACACAAAAAGCACAGCCACTATTATGACCGCGATCCTTCTTTTTCTCTGTTTCCCTGTACCTAATTTGCGGTCCAGTTCTTCCAGCCGTTTATTTGTTTTTTCTTCTACTTCTTTTTCTATATCTTCTACATCCTTAAATCCTTCTGCATGTATTTCCTGAAACTCTTCGTTTCTGATTCCTTCGTCTTTATTGCCCATCGGTGCTTTCTGTGCCTCCCTTAATTGATAACATTTATCGACCCGTCGGTCGATAACTCTATTCTAATTATGGATATGATGCATGTCAACAAAAAAATGACCCGCGGGTCATTTTTTGCAATATTATTGATATGTTTTTTACATCGTTGATATTCTAAGCTTTAAGCTCTTCCGAAATTTCGTCCAGCGCCTTTACCACAGCCTCATTTTCCCAGTCTCGTCCAACAGTTATTCTTATAAAAGTATGGTGGTTTGCTACTGAAATAGATCTTTCTCTCAGTTTCTGGCAGATGATATCCGCATCATCAGTCTTGACCATTACAAAGTTATTGTTGCTCTCATAAACCTTTGTGAAAATGCCTGTTTTTTCATTCATTTCCATAAGCATCTCCTGAAGCTTGTCTCTGGCTTCAATTATCTCCCTGGTATTTTCTTCGAGATGATCAGGATATTTAAAAAGAGCTGTCCCTATTATCTGAGCCACTGTATTCATATTAAACTGAGCTTTTACGGATTTGATAACTGTTGTCAAGGTTTCATTTGCAACAGCAAAGCCTATCCTTACAGCCGCAAGACCAAGGGCCTTTGAACAAGTCCTTAAGATGATAAGGTTATCAAAGTCTCCAACCACGTCCAGCAGAGACTGTTTGTTGTCCCAGAAATCCATATATGCTTCATCAAGTATCACCAGAGCATCTACGTTATTGACCAGTCTGATAACTTCTTCTCTAGGCACTCCCAAAGATGTTGGGTTGCAAGGATTTGAGAAACAGATCAGTCTTGCACCGGATTCTCTGCATGTATTGATGATCTCGTCAATGTCGATCCTGAAATCTTCGTCTTTTTCTATCTTTATTATATCTTTTTCGTTTAATTCTCCATAAAACTGATACATTGCGAAGTCAGGAGAAACAACGATCATCTTCTCCCCTTTTGTGATAAAGTTTGCATTTATAGTACTAATAAGCTCATCAGAACCATTGCCTGCAGTTACATATTCCGGTTTTACTCCGTAGTAATTTGCAAAGCCTTCGCAAAGTGTTGTGGAAAACGGATCAGGATAACGGTTAAACTCCATGTTACCTATCATTTCTTTAATGTCCTCGATCATATAATCCGGTAAATTTTTATAGGATTCATTTGCGTCCAGCCTGATCTTGCATTCATTTGGTTTCGATACCGGCGGTCTGAGTTTAGCTAATCTTTCGTCTAACTTATACATTTCCAGTCTCCTCTATAATTACAGAATTCTTATTCCAAAATATTTTCACTCAATTGTATATGCTAATACATTTGTGCATTTATTAAAATATACAAAATCTCTATATTTTATAAGTACAGATTTTTCGTGTGCCTGTGTATTCTTTTTGTCAGATAAAATGCCAGCAGTATTTTTATCATATCAGGAACTATAAACGGCAGTACGCATACTCCTAAAACCGCTCCCACATTCACAGTGCCTGTTCCTTCCGTATAAAGCACTGCAAACCACAGAGTTCCAGCAAAATAGCACACTGTCATTCCTGCAGCGATCCCCACAGCCTTGCTAAAAGGCTTGTTCTTGCTGACATGAGTTATGATCCAGTATGCTCCGGCCATTGCCGCAAATCCCAAAAGGAATCCACTGCTTGGGCTCATCAGCACGCCCAGCCCTCCCGTAAAACCATGAAAAACCGGCAGTCCTATGGTTCCCATAAATAAGTAAACAAGGACAGCTGCAGTTCCGCCTTTTCCTCCTAGCAGCAGCAATGTGAGACACACACCGAAAGTCTGCATCGTAAAAGGCACCGCTGAAGGAATGCTCAGCCATGAGCAGACAGCAATGAGTACAGCGAACAAGGGCGGATATATGATACCCGAAGAGTTCCCTATCCTATTCATACTTCCCTCTTTTCAGATCTCTTGTCCTGATGCTTATTTCTCCCGAATTGAGAAATTCGACCGAACCGTCCTCCCGCATCACTTCCAGCCTGCAAACAGGATCGATCCCCAGCACTTCTGCAAAATACGGTTCTTTTCCTATCGACGTCACCATTACCTGTTTTCCTATGACAAAGCTTCGTTTTATATACTCCTTAACAAACCCCTTGTCATGAAAATCCTCATATATTTTATAAAACTCTTCAAGCACAAAGGCTATTGCCTTGTTCCTGCCGTCCTCTATCCTTATGTCAAAAAAGCTTCCGGCACTGTCTGCAATATCTTCCGGGAAATCTCCCTTCGGTCCGTACAGATTCATCCCGATCCCTAATATTACATAGTCCAGTGTGCCGGTCTCTCCACCAAAAGAAGCTTCCGTCAATATACCCGCAGCCTTTCCGCCTTTCACATATACATCATTGACCCACTTTATCTCCGCTTTCATATCAGAGATCCTTTCAACAGCTCTGCATACAGCCACAGCCGCTGCAGTAGTTATCAAAGTCATTTCTTCCAAAGGTATCTGCGGTCTGAGCAGCAAACTAAAGTAAATGCCGGTCCCCTCCGGCGAAAAAAAACTTCTTCCCATTCGGCCTTTCCCTCCGGTCTGGCTTGAAGCTGCCGCCACAAGTCCTTCTGCCTCACCAGAATTTGCCTTTTCCTTAAGCACATCATTGGTAGATGCTACACTGTCATATATACAGAATCTGAATTTCCCTTCGCTGCTGTCCAGGTATTTTTCTATCCCCGAAGCAGAGATAACATCGTTTTCAGGAAGAAGCCTGTATCCTTTGCTTCCTGCTGCCTCTATTTCATATCCTTCATTCCTTAAGCTGTTTATCATTTTCCATACAGCAGTTCGGCTTACTCCGAATATCTCCGCCATTTCGTTTCCGGAAATATATCTTTCTCTGCTGGTTTCAAAAAGTTTTACAAGTTCTTCTTTTACTATCATCTCTTGTCCTCCTTGGTATATTATATATACCTCAGTCTCTTCGTCAACCTTTTTGTTTAAACAGGTTTACTGTCGTGTGGACATAAAAAAACCTCCCTGCCAAATGCGGCAGAGAGGGATGAACGTTATCTTACCGATCTATAAATTATAAAGGAAGAACTCTTCCAATGCCCTTTTCAAGAGCCATTCTTATAACAAGAGGAGCAACCGCAAAATCATCTACAGCCATTCCGCTTGGATTTGCTACGATTATGTCATCATCGTTTGTTCTTGCCGGATGATTTCCTGAGATGATGTCTCCAAGTTCACAGTCCGGTTCAGGAATAGTTCCGTAGAAATAACCTGCTTCAACAAGGTGTTCCTGCTGATCTTTGCTGTCTACCACGTACATAGCAGCTCTGTTGATAGTGTCAGGGTGGAACTGTGAGTGAAGGTCAGTTACGATGATAGTCTGTCCTTTTGGGACCCATTCATCTTTGATAGTTGGTTTTGGATTTGTGCTGAAGAATGTTGCTGATGCAAGCACATCTGAATTTCTTACTATGTATTCAAGAGATTCTGCCTTTTCCATTGGAACAGGAACTATATCCTGGAAATCAGCGATAGCTCTGTCCATTGCAGCATCTGAAACGTCCCATACTAAAACTTTTTTGAGGTTAGGCATACCGTCTTTGATAACCGGGAAATGGTTTCTTCCTTCTCTTCCAAGACCGATCATTCCGAATACTTCTGCATCTTTTCTTGCGAGATATCTGGCCGCAACCATTGCGATAGCAGGTGTTCTTGTTTCCATGATATGAACACCGTCCATACATGCGATAGGCCATCCTGTCTTGTAATCACTTACAAGAAGATGTGCACAAAGTGCCGGAAGACCATAATCTCTCATATTGTGATTGTAAGCGCCTACCCATTTAACTCCTGCTGATTCCATTTCAGGAATAAGGGCCGGCATCCCGATATATACTGAATCTGTATCAGGAAATACATGGGATTTTGCAGGCATCTGAGTGCTTCCTGCACTGTACATGGATAATGCTTTTTCCA
The DNA here is from genome assembly GCA_017397005.1 of Bacillota bacterium. Lineage (GTDB taxonomy): Bacteria > Bacillota > Clostridia > Peptostreptococcales > Anaerovoracaceae > RGIG1899. The sequence continues at coordinate 3,356 of JAFQKJ010000052.1, read as the reverse complement.
TCTGGTCATAAAGAACTTCTTTAGGAATGTTAAGGCTCTTAACATCCTCTCTTGTTAAATAAAGCATTTCGTGACCGACATTTAAATGCTCTCTAACAAAATCGCTGAAACATTTTTCGCTCATAGTTGTCTCCTTTCAGGTGTAAATGAATATATTTTATTTATTTTTGACCGATCTTATCTGTTCCTGCATATCGTCAATAGCCGCTTCTGCATCCTTTATCTTGCAGAACAAGTCCACCACTTCAACAGGAAGCTCTTCTCCGCCGCGGAACTTTTCGTAATAATACTTTCCGACTTCCGCCATCAGTTCTTTTATTTTTCCCTTTTCTTCGTTAACTTTAATGTTAAGCTTTGTTGTTTCCACCACGTCTCCGGTTTTGTCCGCAGCAGTCTTTGCAATTGCTCCAAGCTTATCTTTTATTGCCATATCCGATCCTCCGTTCCCTTCGTATATGTTAGTTATATTTTACCATATAAGCAAAATTTTTAATATCATATTTTTCTCATATAAAAAAAGTCAGACAATTCCAACTCAAAAAGACGCACGTTAAACGTACGTCTTTTTATTTACATTAAGGTTCTATTCCAATAATAAACTGGCCTGACTGATAACTTACCACCACAAAAGCTCCTTTTGAATTTCCGCCTCCAAAAAGATATGATCCGTCTTCTATAGTTTCTGTTACATCATTTGTAAAGCCAGAATTTATCAAACTTCCCGCATATGCCTTTGCATCCACCATATCTGCTCCAGTCAAAAGCAGACAGAATATACCGTTCTGTATATCAGTCTTTTTGACTACTCCTGCAGAAGGCTTAGGCACGAGAGCAGTATACTCATTAGCAGGCCAATTCATCCTGTCAACTACAGGCGGAGGTATCACCGGAGGATCTTCCTCTTCCGGATCTTTTACCGCTCCATCGTCAGGTTTGTCCGGATCTTTGTCTACCGGAGGCTTTGGATCATCTTTTTCGTCTGTCACTTCTTCATTCCCCGGTTCTTCTTCGTTTGGATCATTCTGTTCATTCAGCGGATCATCCAAAGATACCACTTTGTTTCCATCATCAGGAACATTTACTTCCGAACCGTCGTCACATCCGGAAAGGCAGAATGAAAACATCATAACTATAGCCATGACTAAAGCCAATTCTTTTTTCATCTTACCCCTCCTTTCATTTCGACATATCTACCCTTTATTTTATCATTTTAAATATTCTTCGCAAGTACCAAAATTATGACAGCATTATCCTAAGGATCTCTTTGTCTGTTTCAGCCATTCCGTCTTTAGCCAGTTTACCTACACTTACTATAGTGTTTTCTACGCCTTTTTTAACTATACCGTCACCGCCATAGAACTGCTGTCCTTCTTTAAACATATGATAGCCTAAGATACCGGCATCTACAGCGCTGGCTATCTTAGCTGCACAGGAGGCTTTTGCTCCGTCGCAGATTATACCCGAATTGATCGCAAGAGAGTTTACTATTGTATGAGCTATATCTCTGAATCTGCCTCCGTAGAGATAGCAGATGCCTGCACCGCTGCCGCAGCCTGCACTGACAGCACCGCAGTATGCCGAAAGTCTTCCTATTCCAGATTTTAGATGTATCGTCACAAGGTTCGCCACTACGAGCGCTCTGTATTTCATCTCATCAGAAACCCCTAGTTCTGCAGCATATTCTATTACCGGCACTGATGCTGTTATACCCTGATTCCCGCTTCCGGAGTTTATTACTACCGGCATTTCACAGCCGTTCATCCTTGCATCTGAACCGGCAGCAGCCTTAGCTCTTGCTCTGACTTTTATATCATCTTCTCCGTACATAGTCAGGAGAGTTTTACCTATATTTGCGCCGTAGTTTCCTCTAAGGCCCTCTTCTGCGATCTCCATATTGCATTGTATCTGGAAATCCAAAAGTTCTTTAACATCCTCTATTTTAACAGTGTCTGCAAATTCTATTATCTCTTCAACGGTGATAAAGCTTCTGTCTGTATTTTCCTGAGCGCCTTCCTCATCAACATCTTTTACGAAAAGCACTTTTTCATTTTTACGGACCTCAACAACATTTGTGTGGAATCCGCAAATTCTTATATAGGAAGAATCTTCTCCGGCATACAGGGTTACCATTATGTCAAAAATGTTTCCATTGTCCGCAAATTCCACAGAAACAGGCACACTATTAAGGAAGTCATATATCTTCTGCTTGTCCTTTTCTTCGACTTCAGCAATTACTCTCAGCTCCAGTTCAGGATCTCCAACAACTATTCCCGCAGCCGCAGCCGCTTCTATGCCTCTAAGGCCTCCGGTATTAGGAACAATAACGCTTTTAACATTTTTGATTATATTGCCGCTTACCTGAATATCAACTTTGTCCGGAATACATCCCAGTTCTTTTCTTGCCAGCGCAGCAGCATAAGCTATAGCTATAGGTTCTGTACATCCCATAGCAGGCACAAGCTCTTCTTTTAAGATCTTTAAATAATCATCATAATGTTTCTGATCCATCAAACAGTTCCCTCCGTACCTTTGTAATGCCTTTCGGCATATCTTACCGCGTCCATTCCGTCAGGCGAATACCAGTCCGCTCCAATCATTTCCGCGTATTCAGCGCTTAAAACAGCTCCTCCCACCATTACCTTGATATCTTCTCCGGTAGCTCTGATAGCCTTTATCGTCTCTTCCATAGCCGGCACAGTTGTCGTCATAAGAGCACTTAATCCTACAAGACTGCATTTCCTTTCTAAAGCACAGTCTCTTATTGCTTCAGGAGCAACATCCTTTCCAAGGTCTATTACTTTAAAGCCGTAACTCTGCAGCAGGACTTTAACGATATTTTTTCCTATATCATGGATATCTCCTTTTACCGTAGCCATTATGACATCTCTGCCAGCTCCTTCTTCTGATTTAGGAAGCTTTGTTTTGATCACATCAAATGCTCCGGAAGCCGCATCCGCGCTCATCAGCAGCTGCGGGAGATAAGCTCTTTTTTCTTCAAAATCTTTTCCGATCTCATCAAGAGCCGGTACTATATACCCATTGATAATATCAAGAGGATCTTCTGAGATCAGCATTGTCTCTGCAGCCTTTACAGCCTTGTCCTTCATGCCTTTAATTATACAGTATTTCAAATCGTCGCTGCTGCCTGTTCCTGTTTCCTTCCTGCCTGCCGCGGTTTTTGCTCCGGAAGCCTGTACCGTATCAGGTCTTTCCTCTGCATATCTGATATATTCCATGCAGTTTTCATCATATCCGTTCAATGCCCTGAACGCATGATACACATCCATCATTGATGCCGAGAAAGGATTCATGATAGCACAGTTCATTCCCTGTTCAAGAGCATTCGCAAAGAAAGT
>JAFQKJ010000051.1 GCA_017397005.1 Bacillota bacterium | reverse complement strand
CATCCTGAAGATATAGACAAGTATATTCTCTAGGAAAACAGTCAAAAATAAATATAAGAAAAAGACCAAAACTCCATGGATTTCACTAAATTGTGTGAAAATCATGGAGTTTTTTGAAAAATCAAAAAAATAAGTTGTTTTGAGGCAAAAAACCATTTATAATATCTATATTCTACAGAATATGTAAATAATTTGGAATTATTGAAATCTTATGCGAACGAGGTAAAACTATGAGTGATATTTTAACGAAAGTAAGAAAACTGAACTGGTTATTCCAGGAAAGCCCTACGGGAGCATTTTCATTTAATGAGATGTGCGGGATCTTAAGTGACCTTATGGATGCCAATGTTTACGTTTCTAATACTAAGGGTAAAGTAATAGGTGTAAGCTATAAGATAAAATCAGACAGTGCGACTATATCAGACCCTGAAACACATGCAGAGATATTCCCTGGTGAATACAACGAAGAATTCATCAAGGTAAAAGAAACCATCGCCAATGTGACAGGAGAAGGAGCACTGAAGATATTCAAATATGATTATGACACTTCAGATAAACTCCATACTTTGGTGCCTATACTGGGCGGTGGCAAGAGATGGGGAACATTGATCCTTACAAGATATTCACCTGAATTTAATGATGAAGATCTGGTGCTTGCGGAATACGGCGCTACTATCATAGGCATGGAGATCCAAAGAAAGAAATCTGTTGAAGAAGAAGAGGAAGAAAGACAGATCGCGATGGTTCAGATGGCTATAGGAACGCTTTCATATTCAGAAGTTGAAGCTGTTCAGCAGATATTCGCAGAACTGGATGGTAACGAAGGTCTGCTGGTAGCAAGCAAGATCGCTGACAGATCCGGAATAACAAGATCTGTTATAGTCAATGCTCTCAGAAAACTTGAAAGTGCAGGCGTTATAGAATCCAGATCCTTAGGAATGAAAGGCACAAGGATCAAGATCACCAACACTAAGTTCAAAGAAGAACTGGGCAAGATGGAAATGTAGTTGTTATCGACCTCAAAAACGATTTAATGTTATAAACACATAATGAACCTGAAGCTCCCGCTTTTCATATAATGAAAGGCGGGAGTTTTATCATGTGAAAGGAGGGTTACCATGAGCAGATGCAAAAGGCGCTCCGTAAGCCTTCTTAAGCATACAGCAGCGCTTCTGGCGATATTTTGTGCCCTTTGCGGTACAACTGTGCTGTGCACAGCCAAATTCCTCATAGAGCCGAATCTTGAAAATGTAGCCAGGATCAGAGCAGAGGCTATAGTGTCGAGAACTATAAATGAGGCTCTTGCGGAGGAGTTTGCAAAAAAGGGAGAGGGATATGAGCTGATCGTCATCAAAAAAGATGTGTCAGGGACGATGGATATCGTCCAGGCAGACTCGATGAAGATCAATCTGCTGAAAACAGATTTGTCTGTGCGCATGCAGGGAAAGTTCAAGAAGATGGAAAAAGAAAAATATGAAGTGCCTGTTGGATCGCTTCTTGGAAGCCAAGTGTTTTCACAGATAGGGCCTACTGTCGATATAAGGATAATCCCTATGACAGTATCATCTATGGATTTCAGGAGCGAATTCGAAACACAGGGAATAAATCAAACAAAATACAGGATATACATAGAACATAAATGCCGTGTCAGAGTACTGGCGCCTTTTTCTTCAGAAATGTTTGAACTAAAAGGGACCATACCTGTTGCTGAGGCAGTGATAATGGGTGAAGTTCCGCACAGCTATGTTCAAGTTCCTAAAGAAGATATTTTGGATGTTACAGAAGAATAAAATGTGGTAAAATAATAATGTTATGATTAGATTTGATGAGAACAACGAAATTATAAGAGAAGAAGAATATAGGGCGATACTGGTAGGTCTTCAAACAAGGGAAGATATAACATATTCCATGGATGAGCTCGAAGGACTGGCGGAAGCTGACGGAGTAGAGGTGATCGGCAGAGTGATCCAGTCCCTTGAAAGACCTAATACAGCTACATTCATAGGCAAGGGCAAGGTGGAAGAACTGGCAGAGATGTGTGCTAACATGGAGGCAGATACTGTCATTTTCAATGATGAACTG